>QMMS01000247.1 GCA_003647375.1 Deltaproteobacteria bacterium | reverse complement strand
GAAAAGTGCCCGCCTGTTTTTTAACTTCCGCCTGGGCATTGCGGGTCAACTGGGTCAGGTGCTGCCTCTGGGCCATCGGGCACTTTTCCAGAATCTCGTCGATCCGTTCCGTGTTGCCTTCCTTGAGATCGTCGCGCCATTTTTCCACCTGTTTGAAGGCTGCCGCCTTCTTGAAATCCCCGTGTTGGATGTTGGCAAAGGCATCCAGGATCGGCTGGGGGTCGATTTCCCGAATAAGCGCGCCGATGTACTTGGTCTGCCGGCGCTTGGCACCGTGGCTGTTCATTTCCCGGGCTTCCAGAACAGCTTCGCGCAGTTCATCCGGCATGTGGATGGCGTTGAGTTGTTCAATGGAAAGGGATAACAACTGTTCGCCCAGTTTCTGCAGGGCATGGGCTTCTTTTTTCTTCTGGGTGCGGCTTATTTCAGTTTTTTCCATTTTGTGTCTTTTTCAGCATTTCCGCGAGGTCGGCAAAGGGTTGGTGGGTACCGCCGGTATCCTGGCTTTCATTTCCGGTTGGATTGCCATATTCAGCTTCCTCGATATATCGTGAGTGTTCGTTGTCGTGGCAGTAGAGGCACAGCAATTCCCAATTGCTGCCATCCGGCGGGTTGTGGTCGTGATTATGGTCCCGGTGGTGTACGGTGAGCATGCGCAGGTTTTTTCCGGAAAATTCGCGTCCGCACCGCCCGCATACCCAGGGATACATTTTGAGGGCTTTTTCACGGTATCCCTTTTCACGCACCTTCTTCAGGCGCTTTGCCTCCTTGACCACGTTGCTGAGGCCTTCCCCCAAGGATGATTTATTATCTGTGGACATGGGCTTCTCCTTATTCGTGTTTCTTATGTGTATGAATAATAATGTTGTAAAGCAAAAGCTATCTTTTTTTATATTTTTTAATGTTATATACACGAACGGGTCGCACCAGGGCGGCTTTAGTTCACTTATTACCCTAGCTCAATTGCAACTTCAAGTATCTCAGGAGAGCCGTGAACCCAGGGAACCTCGAACAGGGAATTGATTTGCTGCCCTTCGGCTTTGGGAAAACCCTTTTGCACGGAAACCGGGGAGGATTGTATGAACAACATCGATATAGTGTTATTGCGGCAAAAGCTGGAAGAATTTGTAGCTGCGGAACCGCAAACGTCGGGAACCAAAGAATTCTGGGAATCTCCGATTATGGCCAGCGCATTGGTTGACGACCGGTTTGCCATCCTGCCTGAAATCGCCATGGATGAACACCTGCTGCCAACTGATCTGCTGGCCACGGCCCGGTCTGTGGTCGTCTTTTTTATTCCCTTTCAGAAATGGCTGGTCAAGGAAAACAGAGAAGGGGACCGGCCCTGCCAAAACTGGGGACGGGCCTACGTGCAGACCAATGACCTTATCGAACGCGCTAGCCGGGCATTGAGCGGTCTGCTGGAAAAAGAGGGGTATCGATCGGAGCTGACGCCGGCCACGCACAATTTTGACGAAGAAAAACTCATGGCACGCTGGTCTCACAAACATCTGGGGCATCTTGTTGGGCTGGGGCGGTTTGGCACGCACTGTATGCTGATTACACCCAAGGGGTGCTGCGGGCGTTTCGGCAGCCTGGTGACCGAAGCAAAACTGGGGGATCACCCGCGCATGTCCACTGATGAAGCCTGCCTTTTGAAAGCCGGTAAAAAATGTGGCAAGTGCGTGGAGCGGTGCCCGGTGGGAGCGTTGAAAGCGTATGCCTGTGACAGAAGGAAGTGGTGGGACCGGCTGAATGAGAATTACAAAACACTTGACTACTTTTCGGATCTTCCCAGCACTACGGATGTGTGCGGCAAGTGTGCCGCTATGATGCCGTGCAGTTTTGCCAATCCGGTTAAAATATGATGCGGGTAACGGGTTGCGCGTTTCAGGTTGTGGGTCACGGGTGTCAGGTGTCAGTCCTGGGGATCAGGAATCGAGAAACTTGTTGTAGATAACTGCTTAATAGATGGCGACCCCTTCGATCTTCCCGCCGCCGAATTCAGCCAGGGTTTCCGCGGCCAGGGTCAGGCCGTGTTCGAGCGACAGCCCTCCTTTTTTCTTTAGGGAACAGGTGGATAATTGCAGTTTACCAGTTTTGACTTTGCATCGCAACACTGCTATATTTCCAACCTTTCGTGATTTCGTGAAAGCAATTTCCTTTCAAAATTTCCGTACACAGGTATTTTATCTTGAATGCTAACCTCATTTTCAGGGCAGGAACTAAGGCTCTGCAAAAAATAAAAGATAACGGGCTGCAAGCGGACGATGTCAAGGTCATGGCCGGTGCGGCCGGTGGATCCAAATGGCTGATCCTCGGCCATCTGGACCGCTATCTTTTCGGCTCTTTTTTCCAGTCACGCCAGGAGCCGCTGTATCTGATCGGTTCCTCTTCCGGGGCATGGCGATTTGCCGCCGCTTCCCACACAGATCCGCTGGCTGCCATTCAGCGGTTTGAGGACGCCTATATCAACCAGTCTTATGAAGACAATCCCACGCCCAAAGAGGTGAGCGACGAGGCCGGCAGAATCCTTAAACATCTGCTTGGAGATCAGGGCGCTAAAGAAATCCTGTCCCATCCTTTTATGCGCCTGAATTTCATGACCGTGCGCGGGAGAGGCTGGACAGGTTCGGATTTGCGGCCCAAGCTGTTTGCCGGGCTATCAATGGCCGTCCTGGGCAACTTCATCAGCCGTCGGTTGCTGGGGTGGTTCTTCGAACGCGGTCTGTTTCATGATCCGCGAGATGTGCCGCCTTTTGCAGGTATGCAGGACCTGCCCATCAACAAGATCCAGCTGACACCGGAAAACATGGAAAATGTCCTGCTGGTAGCGCCGTCACCTTCTTTTATTGCCGCCCTGCCGGACGGAAAAATTCCCGACCGCAACGACTTCTACATCTACAAAGGCAGGGATAAAGAACGCATAGCCAACTGGAACAAAGCCGTTCACCTGAGCCGACAACTGGCCGACGAATTAATCGAGGCTGTCGAGAGCAGCAGGATCAGGAAGGAAGTTCAATTGTTGACTTGAGTGATAAAACTGGTTGAATCTGTGAGCTCTTACTAGTTTGCGATAATATGCTGTATGAGAATATTACATCCTTTTACCGGAGATTAGAAGTGAAAATCAGCATTTTTGATATCATTAGTCTTTGAATGATTTATTGCGGAATCAACGGTTTCAGAGGAAATAATAAAACCACAACATCTTGTGCCTACCTTAATCAAGAATTCATTACGTCACTACATAAATATCACCACCCCAAAATAGGTCCAATAAAATAAAGATTTCATCATATTATCAAATTGTTATGATCTAAAGGCTCATCATATAATTAAAAGTTTTACAAATCTGTCAAAAAAATGAAGTGTTTAATATTGTGATCATGCCATGGAGTTATGATTTCGATTAAAAGCTTAACTTTTGTATTTGTGAAACAATCAGAAATACGAAACCGGTAGTGCTGGCGAAAAAAACAGTGCCGATCTTTTAATTAGCCATTAGTAGATACCAATTGAGCTTCAAAGGTATTAATCATTTCTGTCAAAACTTGATCCGCACCATCAGGAAGTGCGGGAGGGGTATGATTTTCTATGATTCCCAGCGCCTGTTCGGTCGCTGAAACAGATACAGAATTACTTGATTTTTGCATCATCCATGATTCGCGGGGCTGCCTGTTGAACACTACAGAACGGGATTGGGACTTCATGCGATCAAATGTATGCCTGTGCATTAAGAAACTGTTTCCGGGGCCTATTTCAGAAGTTACCTCCAAAGCTAAGTCTTCATTATCAACTGATACTCCGTTCAAAATTTGATGTATATGACACATGCTTTCATGATCCATTAACAATTTTGCCGGGCTATGGGTTAAGCCCGACTCCAAAGCCCCCCCCCCAAAAATAATCGTCGCCCCAGCCATGGCTGCCATAAAAGCATTTAAGGAAAATTCGTACCCAATCTGAGCATCAAGCATACAGGCATCAGAAACACCACAAGCAACACGGCAAGGCAGCTGATAAAACTGTGCCATCTGAGCCAAACAAGCATTTATCATTCCTGATTCGGGAGCACCCATGGCGCTGATGCCTGATTTTAAATCCATGATGGTTGTTGCACTACCAAGGGTTATTGGACTTGCCTTCCTCGTCAATTGGGTTAATACAAGCCCGCTGAGCTGTTCGGCAATTCCAAGCGTTACAGTTCCTGCAATTGTTGCGGGTCCGGTTCCTCCCGCAAGGGGCATGATCATGACCACCATATTGAGTCCGTAGGCCGCTGCATCAATGGCTACCTCACAACATGATTTTCCAAGGGTCAAGGGACTGGTTGGACAGAAGCTTGGAGAATAAAAAGGGCGCGATTTAAAGGCTTCGGCGCTGCCTGCGGCAACTTCCAACATTTGGATGATCATCCTCAACGTGCGGCGGTCTGAAGCTCCTCCGCTAATGTGCTTTCCCGTGTTACGTACAATGGCATCGATACAGTGAATTGCCTGGGTGTTTGGAGGCTTGTCACCGGGGGCCATGGTTCGGGCAACTGTCTTCAGGTTAGAGAGAGCGTCCTGAATCCTGGCCGATATTTCAATATCGGCTTTAGTTGACGGCCGCGCCTCCCCGGTTACCAGATCTAGAACATTAACACATTGGCCAAAGGCGGCAAAAGCCGTATTATTTGTTGGATAAATTAAGTCGTTCTCTTTATTGCGCCCATAGTAGGTCAGTTCTTTGGGCGTCTGGGCAATACAATCTTCAACGAGTGAAGGCGGTAATTTGACCTTGAAAAAGCCATCTCCTTTTTCAACCTTAGCACCGTTTCCATGTAGAAGGTCCACGGCTTCTTTCAGTTCAACCTTCAATCCAACCTTCTCCAGGAGTGCCAATGCACCGACATGAATTCTATCGATTTCCTCTGGCTTGAGGAATTGTAGGCCGTTGAGTGCGTTTCGTGTCAATTGAATTGTGACAGCCCTATTCACCGTCATGACATCTACCTCGATAACTAAAGTTTCGAATGATATTTTTTCTCATCATTTGTTAAAAGGTTTCCTCAAACTATAAGCTCAGGAGATCCGCTAACGATCAGCAAGCAAAATTTCTGCCATTTGGCCAATAAATAAAAATAGAAATGGTCATCTAACCTATAAACCGGCGCTTTGCATACCAGGTAAGACCTGAAATAACAGTCGGACAATTCAGTGCTGCTATAGTTTCAATCGATCCATTTTTTTGTATAGGGTGGTTCGGCTGATTCCGAGCAAGGTCGCGGCCTTGCATTTATTGTGATTGGTTTTTTCAAGGGCAGAACGAATCAGGTAGGCCTCGTGTTCCTTTGTCTTTTTACGAATTTCATGTCTGAAATCGTCTATTACACCATCTGTTTGCTCGGCTTGATGGCCAATATTTTCACTTTGCGGCTCAGTGTTTAGATTCGAGTGGGCGGGCGAATATGCCCTTAAGCGCTCGAAATGATCTTCAAAAATCTCTACACTGAATTGCGATTGACATAACAACACCATTTGCTCCACAAAATTGATAAGCTGACGAACATTGCCAGGCCACTCGTATTCGAATAATTTATGCATAAAGGGTATGGGGATAACAATTGGCTCAAGTTTGTATTGATGAGAAAGCGACTTGATAAAATGGTCCATCAAAACGGCGATATCATCACGTCTTTCTCTGAGGGGTGGAATGTGGATTTGCAGAACATTGATGCGAAAGAACAAATCTTCGCGGAAAGATTGCTTGATGATCTCGGTACTCAGATCTTTGTTAGAGTTGGCGATCACTCTGACATCCACAGGGATCAGCCTGTCTCCACCAATGCGCATAATCTCTCTTTCCTGAAGTACACGCAACATCAAGGACTGCACTTTTAAGGAGGTGGCTGAAATTTCATCCAATAGAATGGTTCCTTTGTGCGCCATTTCAAAAAGACCGGGCTTCCCTGTTTTTTTTGACCCGGTAAAGGCCCCGCCTTCATAACCAAACAACTCGCTTTCCAGCAGTTGTTCGGGCAGGGCGGCACAATTGATAGAGACAAAAGCATTGTTCTTTCTTTTGCTGAGATTATGGATTCCATGGGCTATGATTTCTTTTCCGGTCCCAGTCTCACCGGTAATGAAGACCGTGCAATCCGTAGGGGCAAATTTCTTTATTGTGTCAATGATCTTACCCATAGACGAGCATGACCAGATCAGGTCATCAATTGTGTATTTGGAGACCAGTCCTTTTGTCAAAGAGCGCCGGACTTCGTTTTCCGAGCGCATGATTTTGGAAGCTTCCTGGAATGTGGATATACATCCCACCACATTGTTCTCGAGCAAAACGGGTGAGTAGTTGAATATATAAAGCAGGTCGTTGATACGTTCCAAACGGTCAACGATTGGTGCTTGCGTGTCCAAAACAAGGTGAAAGAGACCCCAGGGTAAATGCTTACGATAGTCGCTATCGGTAATGTCCGAATTGCCGAGATTGAGAATTTGTCTTGCCCGGCTGTTAATCGTCATAATGATGCCATTTTGGTCCACTGAAACAATACCTTCGGTTGCGGAATCGATAATATTGTACAGCCGGTGCATGCGGGCTTTTTCTTGGCGGTTGGCCAATGCCACGGACACGGCGCTGTCAAGAGTGG
>QMMS01000246.1 GCA_003647375.1 Deltaproteobacteria bacterium | reverse complement strand
TAAAATCGCTTCGCAATAATATTGAAGGTATTTAGACTGTAGGTGTTCAGGCTGTAGGCTATTAGGCTGTAAACCGCTAACAGTCTTTTAGCCTATAGCCTGCTGCCACCTATTCCTTACTGCCTACTACTTACTGCTTACGCTATTCTGTCTACTGCCTACTACTTACTGCCCCGAGCTTACCCTCCAACCCTTCAAACCGCCACCCCTGACCGACCCTCGACCCCTGAAACCCTATTATTTAAGAAGCTTACTGACGGCTTGACCACGCCACTTTCCTCTTCCCGAAGGCGTAGGGATATTATCCACATCCAGTTGGCGGGCAATTTTGTCATAGCTCAATCCTTGCGCTCTCATATCTCTTATCATGTCGATAGGTGCTGTATCGACCAAAGCCGGGACTTCATCCGTGTTTTCTGAAACCACCACGTTTGTTTGGTTGTCTGCCGTCTCCTTCTTCAAATCGACGGGATCGCTTTCTCCGTTACCGGTTCCAACAATTTTTTGCAAGTAAAGGGCAATGGTTTCCATGGCTGCAGCTTTACGTTCTTCGATTTCCATAAAATCTTTTTTGTTCGAAACTATTGTTTCGAGTAATGTTTTTACCGGCGGCAACAACTTGGCAATGGTTAAATAGGCATTTTCCGCTGCATTACTTTTCGTGTAATTCCCTCGTCTTCTTTTGTCCATACTGTTGTGCCTGTCGCCCGGACGATAAGGCATGTTGTCATTCCCTCTTCGGGTTCGATCATAGCGCTTGTCTTTCCCGGTTCGAAGACTGTGTAGAAAGTCGTTCATAAAATACCTCCATTCTTAAAGATATGGCCCTGTTCGGCATTACGGTCTCTTGGGAGCGAGTTTTTCACGTTCGCACAGGGATTATCCATCCGCGATACCACTAACCTTCTTTTGGGTTATAATCCCGATTTTAATTAACAATAGCTTCATGAAACCGGCAAACTCAAAGTAGAATCTCTATTAGGTGTGCTCGGAAATCGATTCTTCGTATGACAAACAGGTCATAAGAATTTAGGGAAGGATTACGTTGTTGACGCAGACCATCACATAGCAGGGGGGCTTTGTCAACCAAAAATAAAATCGTATAATACGATTTTATTAATCGGTACACTCACCGGTAGCACATTCTATGAGAAAAAATGACTGAACCCTAAGAAACAGTTTTTGGTCAAATCCCTCTACCAGGATCAGCTCTTCGATAAGCTGAAAACCAGCAACTTCCTCCCGGTATGCCACTATGGCTTGGGCAAGTTCCGGGGTAATCATGGGAACCTGTGTCAATTCTTCAGCCGTAGCTGTGTTAATGTTGACTGTTTTCCCCATGAGTTTCTCTTCCGCCGTAACCATGGTCGCACAAAGGATGATCAATAATAGCAGAATGCCTATCCTTAAAGAAACTTTTGATACTTGATTTCCCATCGCTTACCTCAATCATCAAGTGCTTTAAGCACCTGGTCCGCTTGCCATTTTGGAATAAAAAACGGATAGTCGTTCTGTGACGAGAATGCCGGGTATTCGGAAGCATCTTTTTCGAGTTGTTCGAATATTTGCAAAGTATATTCTTCGGCACCTTTAAACGTTATCATGGCGATGGGATCCTCGAAATCGGCTTTTTGCTTGTCATAGACAAACGCACTACACTTCAGCGAGGACATGTCGCCAATCAGCTTGGTGAGCTTGTTCTCTTTTACAACTTCGCCGGCAGCATTCTTCCAAAGAGGTTTGGCGCTTTCCATCTCCATTGTGCCGCCATCAACCGGTGTTTCACTGGAGGCTTGCGAGGTTTTTTCCTTCATGAAAATGCTCTGCTTATCCTTTTTCGACACCTGAACCTGTTCGATTCGTTCAGGCTCAAAAGACATGACTGTTTTATTCCGGAACATGTCTGCCTTTTCTTGCACCTTGTTCCGAAAACTATCTCCGGCCTGGTAAACCCGATAATCACCCACCAGTTTGACAAAAGTGTGACGATGACCCGATGCAGATTTTCCCACATCAAATTCCCGCAGGAGCATATCTCCCTCCCACGCCTTGATGGTAATCGCATGATCCGGGTCCAGGTCATACCGCCCATAATTTTTCGATTCGGATATCAGTGTCGTCAACGTAAGATCAGCAACGATATCGGCTACCCGCTTGATGTTGGTTTCATCGCCGGGGTACGCTTCTTCATTGATAACCCATCCCCCTGCTTTTCTGATAAAAACAATCGAACCTTCCGAGGAATCTATGGTCATTTTTGATATCTTGGAAGCCATAATTGTTTTGAGCTCCGGCAGTTCATAAAGACTGCGATCACTCTTGTTGAAAATCAGGTACAGCGACAACACAACAATAACGATACCGAGAATGACAGCTTCTTTTCGTATTTTCATTTCTGGATCTTCTCCACAATTATAAAATATGCGCTTTTTGACAAATAAAAGATCTTGTTTCCCTGGTTTAACTGAACTCACGCTGAATACTCTTTTTCCGGCTTGTCCGCCTGGCCCAAACCCCCAGTCCAAAAAACACCACCACAATCGGCAACCCGACAATATTAAACGTTTTGACGACTGTTTTGGTGAAAGCACCTGTTTCGTTCAACGGTGTAAACCGCTGTTGTTTGCTCCGCAACCGGGCCACTTCCTCCCGTTCGTTCAGATAATCCAAAATGTTCATCACAAAGACATCGTTAGGGCCCCGACCCTCCTTGTCAATGAGATTATCTTTAATCATGTCGCTGGATGCCAGGATGAATATCTTTCCGGGTTTACCTTTCTCGATGATGTCACGCTTCCTTTCGATCATTTCCGTGGCATCTGCTTCCTTTTCCGTTTCTGCCCCGGCTGCTTCTTCATCTTTTCCTGCCGGTTTTTCTTCCTTGGGTTTTTCAGGCACCGGTTTCCCGGCAAAATAGCTGGGGAATTCTCCCTCAACCATGTATGCCAAATCAAATTTTTTCCTCTCAATATCCGGATCCGGAAGTTTAATAAAGTTGGGGTTGAGATTGATCCCCTCTTTCATCTCCCAGGCACGTGCTGAGGATTGAAACAGCAGGTTTGCTTTCAAATTGTGGGTCTTGATCTTTTCCAAATCGATGCTGATTGGCGAAACTTTCAGAGCGATAAGAGCCGTGATATTCTGCATATAGCCAAGCTGATTGTTGATGTTGGCATTCTTGATCAACGGGGCAAAATAAATTAGCCGCTCACCACCGCCCATTTCGCGCGGCACGCGTTGCTTAAAACATTCTTCGTCATAGACAATCGAAGGATGGACATCGATCCCGTAATGAGACAGGAGCTTTTCAAGACCTGATTCCATAGGAACAAAACCCGTATTCATACCCGGCATCTGGAAGCCGGAATTATCCGAACGGACCTCACGCAGACTGTCCATGAAAATGGCCAGGCTTTTTCCTTTCATCAAAAACTGATCGATCTGGAAAAGGTCGTAGTCTGAAAATTTTTCCTTGGGCCCGGGTACCACCAGGCAGTTGACGGTGTCCGGCAAGGAGCCTTCTTTTAAAGCAACCTCTTTTAATGAATAATTCTGGCTCGCCAGCGTTTTAAAGTTTTCAGCCTGTTCCGGCGGTGGCCCCATTTGACTCGGTTCCGGCGGCGAAACAATGGGAAGGCTGCCAAAATCCGTCAGGACCCCCAGGTTCTGGTTGATATCGATGAGCGATTCCATATTGGCGCTGATGATTTCTTCCATCTGTTCCAGGTCAGCCAGTTGGTACTGAGTCCCGAAAATGGGAACCTCGATCACCTGCATAAGGGGGGTGCTGATTGCCTTTTCCCCGTAGCTCATCACCAGCCCGATGGCACCTTGGCCGGCCTTTATCCTTCCGTCGTCAAGATCTGGCCAATTCAGATTCAAGATCCGGTACTTTGCCAAGGCATCCTTGAGGTCTGGGGTCCGGGTCGGGTCTTTGTGCTCAAATGCCAGCTTTCCATAGCTGTTGATATTGATCCGGCCAACCATCTCTTCCAATTGTCTGGGCAAGTTCTTCAAGTCCTCCAGCTTCATAAGAGGGGCCACATCCATAAGGGACGAAGACATGTAGAGGTCCACGTGAATCCTGTCTTCCAGCGCCAGCAGAGCGCTGACTTTGTTGTTTAGTTTCCGCATGGCCATGGTTAGCTTGTATTCCAGTCCATCGGTGGTGGTTATGGTTGGAATACGCTCAAGCTGGTCGCCATGAATTATCACCAGGCCCATATAGGCCTTCTGAAACTTGACTTCATCTTTTTCGATGGCCTGTATTTGAATGGGACGGATACCGAAGGAGCCGGCCAAAGCCTGGTTCTCCACTGTTGCATTGCCGAGGTCACCCTGGTCCGGACTGACATCATAAAACCGGTAGTTGAAATTCTGGTTTGCTGAAGCTGCGTACTCCGACAAAAGGTCATGAAGATACCGCTCAGTACTGTTGTGGGGCGCCGGAAGGTTCTTGGTGAAAAATACATTGATGGTGAGCGGTTCCGTAAGTGTCGACACCACTGTTTTGCTGACATTAGAAATGGAATAGAGCTTTCCTGCAGTCAGGTCCATTCTTTTAAAAAAGGTCAATCCCGCTGCATTCAACAGCACCACGACGACAGCATAGGTGATAAATTTATAATATTTTGACGATGTATGACCTAGTTTCATATGTATCTCCTACTAGTAGATACCCGGGTCCAAAGGGCCAGGCACTGATTCAACCTTATATGAGATTAATATTATGCACATTCAGCGTGTGATAAATTCTAAATCCGAATATCGAAATACGAAACAAATCCAAATATCAAATGCTCAAATGATTCAAACATGGTGCTTGAGCATGTTTCCCAAGGTCTTTTTTCGATCATTCGAATTTGGATATTCGGTATTGTTTAGGATTTCGAATTTCGTGCTTCGGATTTGAATATCTGCCGTCATCGGCATATAAAAACAGAGTAAAATATTCTCATCAAATTTCATGCAAGATATTAGCACCTTTCTTTAACCGCTAGATGCGTCGCATAGAGTCCCACAAAAATCACACTCACAAAGTACAACAGGTCCCGTGTGTCAATGATACCCTTGGAAATATTTGCGAAGTGCGTGTCGGCACCCAGATAGCTGAAGAGACCCAAGAGTGTTTCCGGCATAAAAAACAGCATCTTGTTCAACATGGTCAGGCCAAAGCAGATGGCCATACCGATAATGAACGCTATGATCTGGTTGCGTGTCAGAGACGAGGCGAACAAGCCCACGGCACAATAAGATCCCGCCAACAGAAACGCCCCGATATATCCGCCGACAACGGGTCCCCAGTCCAATTCCCCCAGAAGGGAGATGGTCAGCGGGTATGACAACGTCGGCAAAAGCATCATGGCCATGAAAAAGGTTCCAGCCAGATATTTACCCAGCACGACCTGACGAATCGTTACCGGCATGGTCAGTAAGAGCTCATAGGAACCGACGTTGAACTCTTCCGAAAACAGTCGCATGGTGACTGCCGGCGCCACAAAGGAAAAAATGATCGGCATCATGGCAAAAAAATTGCGCATGCTGGCCAGGTCATAAATAAAAAAAGTCGAAAAGAAAAACCATCCCGTGACGACGAGAAAGATGGAAATAACGATATAGGCGATGGGGGACAGAAAATATGCGTAAAATTCCTTTTTGAATATATGAAGTACCTGCTTCATGTTAGCTCTCCAGTGTAATCTGTCTGAAAATTGATTCCAATGTTTGTTTTTCCATACTTAATTCGGTCAAAATCCAATCGGTATTCTTGATTGCCAGGTAGACAGAACCCCTAACATCTGCTCCGCTTTCATAACTCAGTTTTATTGAAAGGACATTTTCGGCGTCATCTACCCTATCGACCTGCTTAACCCCTTCGACAGACCCCAGCAACTTCCGGACAGCCTCCGGGTCTGCGTTTAGTATCGACAATCTGAGATGGTTTTCTTGGCCACCGGCAACCTTTAGATTCTCTGTGCGATCATCGGCGGCAATCTTTCCCTTGTGAATGATCACCACCCGATCACAGGTTGCCTCAGCTTCGCTTAGGATATGGGTGGATAGGATGACGGTTTTTTCTTTTCCGATTTGTCGGATGATATCACGAATTTCGACGATCTGGTTCGGATCCAGCCCGGAAGTGGGCTCATCCAGAACCAGGATTTCCGGATCGTCCATCATGGCATGCGCCAACCCTACACGCTGTTTGTACCCCTTGGAAAGTTCTCCGATGGGCTTGTGCATCATGTTGTTCAAGCCGCAGAGGTCGGATAAATACCGGATGCGCGATGGAATCTTATCTTCGCTGATACCCCGGATACCGGCCACATACTTCAGATAATCGTATGCCAGCATGTCTTTGTAGAGGGGGGCTGACTCAGGCAGATAACCCATCAGTTTTTTGACACCCAAAGCATCGGATGCCACCGAGAGGTCCTTGACCTGAATCGTACCCTCGGTAGGCTTCAGGAAACCGGTCAGCATGCGCAGAAATGTGGTTTTTCCAGCGCCGTTGGGACCCAGCATTCCCAGTATCTCCCCCTTGTGCACATCCAGGTTGAAGTTGTCGACAGCACAAAAATCACGGTAATACTTGGTCAGATTTTCAACATGAATCATATAGGTCTCCCCTATTTTGGTTGTAACAAATTATATTTTGTGTTTTGTGTTTCGTGTTT
>QMMS01000245.1 GCA_003647375.1 Deltaproteobacteria bacterium | reverse complement strand
TCCAGGTCACATGCCGGATTGTCATCCCAAAACTCTACCAGTTTCCGATCCAGCCAACCCAGGCCTGGCCGGGATGTCTGATATTCGATTTCGGCAATCACTTCATCCACCGGCCGCTTCAAATACTTCTGTCCGTACATGTCCTTGATGGAGCAGTAGGTACAGTTGTTAGCACACCCTCTGGTCCCGATCACCACGGTCGTTGAAGAGTATTTCCGGCTGTCCAGAAGATCCAGCCGACTGAAAGGAACCCCGTCCAGAGAATCGACAGGCATGGAATAGGTGCTCTGCAGGTTTCCATTCAGGTAATCCGTCAGTGCTGCAGGAACCGCCCGTTCCCCCTCGCCCAGCACAACACAGTCTGCGATCTCCTTTATCCGGGGATCGAAATCATAGGCCAGTGTGGCATGCGGGCCACCGAAAATGATACAACTCCCCCTCTCTTTCAAAACCTTGGCGATGGCGTATACCTGGTCGAATTGGGCCATGGTGGTGGTGAACATCGCCACCTCCGGTGTGGGCGCATTGAAATCAAAGGGCGCTACTCCCAGGTCACAAATGGCCAGGGCGTCAGCGTAGGGCGCTGCCAGTGCCGCCAGATACGGCGCGGTAAGCGCCGGCGGCAGTGATTTTCTGTCCGGTCCGGGGTGGCCGGGTGTTACAATGGTCACATTCATCAATATTTCAGACTTTCAGCTTGGATGATACTTTATTTATCTTCATATTCTTTAGGCAAATAAATACCCCAAAGTTGTCATTCCCGCGTGCCTGCCCCTTCGCAGGAAGGGGGCGGGAATCCAGAAGACACTGGATGCCGGATCAAGTCCGGCATGACGGAGCTTAGCTATTTAGACGCCGGGTTAATATTTTCGTCTACCTATTGACAGAATTATTAGAATCACGGTCACGCCGAGACAAACAAAGGCAAAAATATTACCATGTATCGTATAAAAAGTTCTGTTTTCGGACAAGAGAATATCCTCCGTCATGTGGCCATCGATAAATGTTTCTCTCTGATTCTTCTGAACCCGCCCATAAACCCTGCCGGTGGGATCGATAAAACAGGAAATGCCGGTATTCGTAGCCCGCGCCAGTGAAATCCGGTTTTCTACCGCCCGGAAAACAGAAGCAGCAACCTTTTGATATAGTGCGGATTCTCCAAACCAACCTTCATTGGTAATATTGAGCATGAAATTCGCACCCTCTTTTACGAATTTTCTAAACAGATTCGGGAATGCGCCTTCCGAACAGATCACCACACCGAATTTTGCGCCGCCCAATTCAAAAATCGTAAACTCGTTCCCCGGGACATCTCTGGCACGATTCTCCTTGGGAACTATGAATTCAGGCCATGGGATCGTATCTTCATAGGGGATGTATTCCCCAAAGGGTATCAGGAACATTTTTAAATGCTGCCCCAGCAGCCTCCCGGATGGGGAAAAAAACAGGGCGGTGTTACCAAATTTATTCTTATCAAAGGGCTCATCGGAAAACTTGGGATATTCGGAGCTTCCGATTAGAAAGTGACGGTCGGCCTTTTTTATCAAGGAAACAAGTTCCTGCTGAAGCGATAAATTTTTTAGGACCAACCCGGGTGTCGCAGCCTCGGGCCACACAACAAGATCCGGGTTTTCTTTCAGTGCTGCATGCGTCAATTGGGTGTATCTTCGCATAATGTCGCCGGCATATTTTCTGGTATCGCGCTTCATTTCTTTGTCGATGTTGCCTTGAATGACGGAGATCCGGATCTTCTTGCCACCGGCGGGTCTGGAAAGAACCGTCTTTCCATAAACGAAGGTCACACCTAACAGAATGAATACGATACAAAAAAGGAGCCACACACTTCTTTTGGACGGTGATTGACAATTGAGATATTCAGGTGGTTTTGCCTTAGACACCAGCATCAGAGCCGCTCCGGCAATGGCCGCATTTACCATCACAATCAGGAAACTGATACCGTAGCCACCGGTGATCGCTGCTGCCTGGATGATCTGAAGGTGCTGATACTGGGAATGACCCAGCACCGGAAACGGTAAGGACAGAAAAGAGACATTCGACCGAATATACTCCATTGAAACCCAGATGAACGGAGCACAAACAAGGGCCGCGGCACTGTGCCATCGATTGCAGACATACCCGTAAATCAATCCGAATATGCCGGTGTACAATCCGACTATCAGAGCTAAAATGACATGATGCGGAAGCTGATAACCCGGTGCTGCAAATATCCAGTCATAAATAACTGCCGAAGATATGATACCGCACAGGTAGGATAACGTGAAGCCTGAAACCACCCGTCTGCCGGATATCGTTATCAGGAGCGGAACAAGCGCGATCCATGCCAGCCAGGCGATTTCATTCGCAGGAAGGGAAACGGCCAGCAACCCAGCCGACAAAAAAGACAAAAAAAAAGAGACCGCTATTGAAATAATCCTGGTCTTCACGTGTTGATTATCCCTCGACGTTCACGACGATAATCGTAATATCATCGTGCTGGGCCGCACCCGCTGCAAAATCGTCTACTCCCTCGATAATCTCTTTGAGAAGTGCTTCCGCATTCAAGGCCTTTGACTGTTGTATGATTTCCTGAAGTCTCTCGAAGCCGAACATTTCGGAGGCCGGGTTCATGGCTTCCACGATGCCGTCTGTATAGAAAACCAGTTTGTCACCTGATGCCACCTGAACCTGCGTTTCCTGGTAATCGACTTCTTCCAGTATGCCGAGGGGGAATGTGTCGCCGATGGTCTCCACCAGATCGGCCGTTTCCGCCCCTGCCCGGAGGTGAATCGGTTGGGTCTGTCCGGCACTGCACATCTGAATCCGCTTTTCTTTGGCATCCAGGACCGCATACAGAAGAGCCACAAACATGCCGCTCTTGATATCTTTTTTCGTACGCCGATTTGCCCGGATCATGATGTCTGCAACAGAAAAATTCTCTTCCGACAGCATTCGGAATATGCTGCGGGAAGCCGACATCACCAGAGCGCCGGAAACACTTTTTCCGGTTACGTCACCAATAACCAGACACGCCTTATCAGCTCCCATTTCGATAAAGTCATAAAAATCACCGCCCACTTCCATAGCAGACATGGAGTAGGCTGCAATTTCAAGTCCCTCTACCCTGGGGCACTCTGCCGGCAGCATGCTCACCTGGAGGTCTTTGGCGATACTGAGCTCTTCCTCCATGCGCTCTTTTTCGATTACTTCTTCCAGCATGAAAGCATTCTCGAGCGCGACAGCCCCCTGGTTTGCCAGCGTATTGAGCAGGTTGATATCTTCCCTGCGATAAAATTTGCCGGATTTTTTATCGCCCAGGGATATCAAGCCGGTCACCCGGTCTTCATAAATCAGGGGTATGATCATGGTGGCATTCAAACGCTGAAAAGTCTTTTCATAGGACGCCCTGTTTTCCTCAAAAAAAGAATCTTCCCGGACATCGTAAATGGTGACCTCTTTTTTTCTTTCCGCTATTTTTTGAATCAGAGGATCCTCATAAGAGATATCGATTTCTATCCTATTTACAAGAGTCCCACTTGGATCAGATTCATCTTGTTTCACGTTTTCCAGCGTGTCCGGCATTGTAACGGATCCAAGATCCGTTCCCGGTAAAAAAAATTCGCCTCTGGCATTGATACATTCATAATCCCGGGTTTGCCGATTCATCAGCATGACACAACCGGAGTCGATGAACAGGGCTCCCAGGGCCGTGTCCATGATACTTGTGCCGATTTCATCAAGCTTCAACAGGGAACGCATGGTTTCGCTGATTTTCTGGACGACCTCCTGGTAGTTGTATTCCAGGCGGTAAAAGAGGCGATCCACAATAGCTTGAATGCGATCCCGGAGCGGGTTGAACACCAGGATAACCCCCAGTGTAAATAAAATCGGGAATATCTTGGACTGGGATAGTTCGTAATGGCCTAAGAACATATTGAGCACCAGACTGACACAGACGTAGGCACCAATGACTACGGTGGTTACAATGATATAGCCGACTGTTCGTTTGATGATGGTATCCGCATCGAACAGGTTGTGTTTTACGATGGAATAGGCGATGGAAGCGGGAAAAAAAACGACGAAAAAAGAGAGCAGGTTCCAGGGAAAATTAATTTTGATAAAAAAGACCAGGGTCATGATGATGACCGGCGGGCCGAACGAAATGAGAACCCCCCAGAAGATCACCCGCGCCCGTTGTTTTGCCTGTATGGTGGATGCTTTGAAGCGTGTGTGAACGATCAAAGCAATCATGCCGACCACGCAAAGCAGGGTACATATCCGGTTGATTGATCCGAGTTCTTTATAGGTGGGAAACCAGGACCAGGCCCCACCGCTGAAAATATCCTGAAAGATGGTGAAATAGACCTGGAAAGCGACAATCAGAATCACGGCTGGTACATAAATGAGATATTCCAGCGCGGGAAATTTCTCCAGGATACGTTTTCTTTCCGGGAAAATAAGAAACAGATGCAGGAAGTTGAAGGCATAGAGTGTATTGATGGTATAGAAAAACGGAACAAGAAAATAGGAAGTCTGGTTCTCCAACCCGGCAAGAATCATGGTCCCCAGGGTAAAGCACAAGACCAGAAACGTCCAACTGGTGGGGGTGTTGGGTTTGAGAAAGTAGACGATAAACCCCATGATATAGAGAATAAATCCCACCAGAAAGGGAACTAAAAAGACATTGAGAAAATCACTGATATCGAAAAGAGCAACCGGAACCACCACTTCACGAATCTGGCCCTGGGATTCAACCCGGTAGGTGGCCTCGCTCCCTACGGATTTCTTTCTCAGAGTGTTTACCAGATCGGCGCCTTCGGTTATTGGCTGGCTATCCACTGCAAGAATACGTTCTCTAAATTTAATACCGGCATGGGGCCCGGGCCAGTCTCTTTGGCCGGAAGCGGAAACAAAGGTGTCTTTGTAGACGAGAAACCCGGCAAAGGGCCGGTTGAACCACGACAACGCCGAAATCCAGGTGACGATGCAGATGAGCAGCATGAACCCCGTCAGCATGAAAAAGAAAATTGTAGCAAGCCTGCCGCGTGCGTACATCTCATCTCCCGGAAATTCTATGGAATGGAGTGACTAAATAGGCTTCTGAAGGTGATATTCTAATACCTTGCCTCTATCGAGCGCAAGAGAATTATACAGAACTATATTTTCAATCAAGACTCAAATAATGAAAGAAAAAAACCGTTGCACCTAAATAAAATTGTCGGTTACAGATAACCGACAATTTGTTGTAGCCCATGAATGGTAAAGGAAGTTATGGTTTCATACGCAAATTCATTAAGCAACGACCCGATCATGGTAGGCAGAAACAATCCATGCCCCCTCACAAATAACATTTTGATATTTATAGAGAATTACAACATATATCACTCCTGCATCCTCAGAAATGCAAAGAAGGCTAAATTCAGGATCTGACCCGGCATGACGTTGTTGGGGTCTATTACTGCCGGTGCAACAAACAGTTGATTGTTGAAACTATTTGCATTCAGTTATGTCTTTATTTGCAACGTTGTCAAGAATGACAAATTGAATCTGGGCATCAAAAGACACTAGATCGCTGTCATCTTCTTTGTGATAATTCTTAACTTTTGTGATGATCGCGGGACAAGGCAATCCAAATATTTTACTTGGTTGAAACCTCGTATAGACTATTTGTGATTCAGTTGGCGGACAAGGGCTTATCGGCTGCACTTTAAGACTCCACTTGTCCACAGCTTGTGTATTGACGACACAGCCTTCAATTTTCTTTACTCTAACATTTGCGGCGGGACCCGCCGAACAATCAATCACAGCAACCGCCCACATGGTCGGGCCGACGATTTTTTCCGCTACATTATTGGTCCCGGGAGGTTCCGCTGCTAGGAGAGAGGGAACCGGACCGGCAGCGATCATTGCCACGGCAATTACCAAAACGAGTAATAGTTTTTTAGCCATCATGAAAATTCCTCCTTTGTTCACTATTGATATTCGATTATTAGTTTTCAAATGCTGGGTATGCTACATTTGAACAACCGTCCTGGTTGCATACCTTATAATACAACGGATCCGGCAGGCTCTTTCCCAAGCTATCCGTATAGGAACCGCCAGAAACTGTCGTTATTTTATCCTCAACTCTATAAACATCCACGTTCGTGGCGCCGCTCCAAGTGAGGTCGACATAGTACTTTTTCCCTTGCTGGTGGGCAACCGCATCCAGGGTAATTGTACCTCCCGGCCCTCCGTCCGTGACCGTCACGGCCTGGTTGGTCGTATCGCTTTCGTCGTTGTTATCCGTAACCGTCAAGGTCACGGTGTAGGTGCCGTCCGACGAGTAGGTGTGAACAGGGTTTATACCCGTCGATATCCCCCCGTCTCCGAATTCCCAGCTCCAGGAAACCACCGTACCATCCAGGTCGGTGCTTTCATCGGTGAAAATAACTTCCAGTCTGTCAGTCGAGGCAAAAAATGCGGCCGTTGGGGGGATGTTCGGTACTGGCGGAACAGAACTTTGCGAAAAAGCGCCGTCATGATTGACGATGCTCTTCTGGCCGATGGTGATGTCCCGGGCGATGAAGCTTCCCTCCAACTCAGATCCCTCGCCGGATGCAAAACTTCCATTCCATGCCAGGATATTGGCCCGCACCTTGCTGCCCTGACCCAGGGACACGGCCGTGGAGCCCCCGTTGACATAGAT
>QMMS01000244.1 GCA_003647375.1 Deltaproteobacteria bacterium | reverse complement strand
GGTGTATGTGCTGGAGGCCAACCCCCGGGCATCGCGGACCGTGCCCCTGGTGTCCAAAATTTGTGACATCTCCATGGCCCGGTTGGCCATGCAGGTCATGCTGGGAAAATCCATTGCCGACCTGAAACTCGAGCACCGGTTGATTCCCTATTTCGGCATCAAAGAGGCTGTATTCCCCTTTAACATGTTTCCTGAAGTCGATCCGATATTGGGGCCGGAAATGCGTTCTACTGGCGAAGTCCTGGGTATTTCCCACTCGTACGGCCGCGCATTTTTCAAAGCCCAGGAGGCTACCCAGACACCCCTGCCCCTGGAGGGTTCGGTTCTTTTCACCATTGCAGACCGGGATAGAAATGCGGCTTTGGAGGAGATCCGGCTCTTCAAGGAGCTGGGTTTCAAGATCATGACCACCGAAGGAACACACTATTTTTTGGATGAGCGCGGCATCGAAAACACGCCTTTGCGCAAACTGGGGTACGGCCGGCCGGACCTGGTGGATGCCATCAAGAACAATGCCGTGAATCTGCTGGTCAACACGCCCAGCGGCCGCAAGGGGGTGCAGGACAGCTCCAGCATCCGCAAGGCCGCCATCAAGTACCGGGTACCCTACATTACGACAACGGCCGCCGCTGTTGCCGCGGCACAGGGCATCGCCGCCCGTCGCGACGGCGCACCCCAGGTTCGATCGATACAGGAGTACCACGCTTTGTTGAAGGGATAGTCTTTCATCATCATTCAGGGAGAGAACTTTTTCGATCTTGAAAAGCAAAGTGATTTGCAAAGCCTTTCTCAGGATCCCGATCTCTTTTTTCGCTTGAATCCCGACAAAATTGCTATCGATGAGGCCCAGTTGCAGCCGGAACTGTTTCCTGCCTTGCGCGTGGCAGTGGACAAAGACCGGAAACGTACCGGCCGATTTATCATCACCGGTTCCAGTTCTCCCAAGCTGATTCGAGCCGTTTCCGAAAGCCTTGCCGGCCGTATCGGTATAATCGAAATGGCAACGTTTCAATTAACCGAATGGCCGAAAGCGCGGAAGTACTTTTAGCCAGTCCGCGTTAAATTGTTAGCAACTCAATTATTTCAATGTATTTGGAACCTCTCGTAAATGAGAAGTAGCACGATATTTTGAATCAAAATCTTTATAAGCTCTTCCAACTGCATCTTCAGAAAGATCCAATACTTTAGCAGCATCATTTGTGGGCACTGCATGCTCCCATGCAAAAAGGAGGTAGTCCAGTTTATCAAATGAAATCCTGAAAAAAAACTCCTGATCGCTTACAGGAAGACTAAATGTATCAGGACTGGGTTGACGATCAATTATTTCCGGAATTACTTCGAGATAATCGGAAAGTTGATATATTTGATTTTTGTAGAGGTGGGTAAATGGTTCAATATCAGTTCCGCCATCACCATATTTGCAGAAATCCCCTAATATAAATTCAGTTCGGTTGGTAGTTCCGGCAACAAGAAGATTACGTCTTTCTGCTTCTGCATAAAGATGCAGCATTCGCGCTCTGATTTTAATATTTGCAAATGAAGTTATGGCGCGAAATTCATCCAGATTCAATCGTTTATTCTTTATTTCGCCATCGGGCATTTGAACTTGAAGGCGATAGAAACTGAAGCTCGCTCGCGCTAGAAGATCAGTAGGAAGAGTTATATTATATTTATAACCCGACTTATATTCGGGGATCAATTTCTGGAGATACTCATCCCGCCATTTATACATAACAACACTATCAACAGTGGGAGTGATGTCGATTTGGCGATGTTCGATTCCTAATGCTTGAGCATGTTTTATTGCATATTCACTGCTGATTGGATTAGACTCTGATTCAGGCAGAACAAGCCCGATTACTTTTTCTTTTCCTACAGCATGTACCGCAACAGCTGCTATACAGGCAGAATCAATACCGCCACTCAATCCAACTGTCACTCCTTTTCTACGATAAACAACACTCACTTGATCCACAATAAACTTTGAAAGTTTATCTAATTCCTGAACAGGATCGATTTTTAATACATCAAGGTTGAAATTCATCAGCAATCTCCTCTCTGAAGTCACATTTAAATTTATGAGCATATTGGTGGTATCTATAATCTTTAGTTGGCCTTTCACCAATCCTAAATGCTCACCAGCACTTTGTTCCATAAGTCGATTGATTCGCTACAATTAATTTACACCACGGTTTTAGCGGTCAAGGTGTTTAAATACTGGGTGTGCGTTGCTTACAGCAAAAGGCCAAAATTCAGATACATGGAGTTATGTTGCGAGTCGCCTTAACCCAGTGAATATAGTACAATATTTAAGGCGGTCCTGATAAACTTGAATTATGTTTAAAAACAATTGGTTATAAGCTATCTTACAAATTAGTAATAAAACTGTCAACATAATAAATAGGGTCTAAAGGAACCTTTAGATTGCCTTGAAGCTGGATCCCTGCGCAGTCACAGAGAGTCCAGCCAGGCCAGTGTATTCTGCTTGTTTTCCCAGTCGATTAAGTCTTCTATCTTTGGATCCTGTTGGATTACTTTGGCACTATATGCGATGAACTTATTTTGAACATCGCGTTTGCGGGTCAAATCCATATGCAAATATGTCATCGTGGATTGGATATTTTCATGCCCTAAACGTATTTTGATTTCACTGACCGGCTTGCTGTCAAGGAGCATTCGTACGGCACAGGAGTGCCTGAGGCTATGGGCCGGATTGATATCTCTGAGTCGTTTGGGACTGAATGCCTGGCGAAGATATTTTTTACAAATACGATTTATGCCGTGTCGGGTAAACACATTTCCCCGCTGATTGATGAACAGATATCGCTGATATAGCAGGTTTGGCGTTTTACGGTATTTTTTAAGGTAGACCTTTATGAGTTGGGCAGTCTTCGGCATAAGTTCGATTTGCCGATACTGATCGCCCTTTCCTAATATGGCCATCGCATTGTATTCCGGGTCAAAAAAGTCAATGGCAAGAGTTGCTATTTCACTGGCCCTGGCGCCTGAGTCATAGATCAGGTTCAGGATCGTATAGTCCCGGAAGCCCTGGGATGTTTTAAGGTCAACGGCTTCATAGACCTTTAACATTTCATTGGGATACAAAAAGCCGATCAACTTTTTCTGGAAGCGTTTTTGGGGTATGCCGAGGATTCTATCGGCCAGTGCACTTTTTTGAGGATGCATAAAGCGGATCATTTTAGCCATTGCTTTGATGGCCGCCAGGCGCTGGTTCCGGGTTGTCGTTTTGTTCCCGCGTTCTTTTTCAAGATAATCGAGGAAGGTAAGAATCAGATCATTTGAGAGATGGCCGATCTTAAGCGATCTGACCTTGACGCCATGGTAGTTTGCCGCAAAAGGAAGCAAAAGGGTATAGGTATCGCGATAGGTCCTGATGGTCTGTTGGCTGCTGCCCTTTATGCGTGGCAGATAATGATCAAAAAATTCATGGATAAGCGTGCTGAGATTCATCTTTTTTCTCTCTGCTTAACAGAAAATTCAAAAAACTGTTTACGTTTACCGGCATCGATCATTTTCAGGTATTTAACCGTATACTTGTATTCGACGTGTCCCATATAGGTTGCCAGAACCGGCAGGGCATTTTGGGGAGATTTTCCCCGTGTCTGTACCGCTTTTAAAGTGTTGACGGCAAAGCTGTGTCTCAGGCTGTGGACAGTGGGGGCGCTGAAGTTGGTATTGCCGAGAACCTGCCTGGGTTGATCCATGCCGATATCTTTGACTGCCTGATGGAAGATGTAGCGGACTCTGTTGTCACTGATCCCTTTTTGATTGACGCCGGCAAAAAGAAATGGATTGTTTTGACTTTCAGGCACGGCTTTTCGTACCGCCAGATAGTTTTTAAGTTCAACAACCGCACAGAGGGGAACCGGTATCAGGCGATCCTTTTTAAATTTGGTTTTTTCAATATATAGGGTTTTTTCCTTTTCTCGATAGTGATGAACTTTCGTTTTCAATGGTTCTGATATCCTCATGCCGCAACGGGCAATGAGTAGTATTATCATGTAACAGGTGAGATCTTTAAAAAAGTATCGTTGATGGTGACGGATGCCCGTTAAAATTGTTCTCAGCAGAAGATCGACTTGTTCGTCGGAGAATAAAAAAGGAATGATCTCATTTTTGGGCAAACGGGGGATGTCTTCGACCGGGTTTGTCGCATACACCCCTTTTCTCACCAGATGTCGGAAGAACAGCCGGGTTGAAGAAAGTACGTGGTTGACGGATCGGGATTCAAATTTAAGATCTGCACGAAGTTCAAGAAAAAATGACGGTGGCAAGGGAGTGGGATCCGGTTTTCGCATGGCAAGATACCGGTCAAATACCCTTAGGCGATCGGTCGCAGGATGCAGTGCAAAACCCAGTGACTGCCGATACAGCAGGTATTTTTCTATCTCTTTTGCTAAAAAGCTTTCAAAGGGTTTCATCAAAAAGAACCTCTCGCATAAGCTTTATATGCACATGCAGATACTTTTTTGTAGATTCGATACTGTCATGTCCCATCATCTCCTTGATTTCATAAAGAGACAGGCCTGCTTCGAGAAGATTTTGCGCATAAGTATGCCGAAGTCCGTAGGCACTTAACTGGATACCCATTTTTTTCAGGCAACTGTTGATGGCTTGGGATACCGTATTCTGCGACATGGGTCCAAAGGGTGGATAAAGGGTCAAGAACAGGTGCCTGTGGCTGCTTTGGGATCTACCGCCGACAAGATAGGCGGCAATGGCTTTGATGGTGTCTTCGGGAACCGGCAGCCGGACCGGGGCATTGTTTTTTCTGCTTCTTATGCAAAGTTCGGCTGCCTTGAAGAAGATGTCATCCAGACGCAACGAACTGATCTCTAAGGGGCGTAGACCCAGGGTGTATGCCAGATGTACCATGGCATAGGTACGGAGATCGCTTGCTGAAGAGAGTTTTAAGCCGGCAAACAGTCTTCTCAACTCATGCGGTCGTAAAAAACAAGGCGGCTTTGCCTTGGAGAACCGGGGGGCGCCAACTATTAGCGGGGCCAGATTGATTGGCGTCAGTTTTCTTTCATGGAATAAATAGTTCAAAAATCCTCGTAAACAGCTCCGGTAATTCGAACACGTGCTTTCTTTATAGTTCACCAAATACTCGGCCAGGAAGGCATCGAGCGTTTCGATGGTGAGGTAGCCAAGCTTGATATGATGTTTTTCAACAAAAGCATGTAAGGCGGTCAGGACTGTCCTGATCTGTCTTAATTGTCGGTGAGAAGTCTGATGGGTTTTGTATTGATAGACAAGGTAGTCCTCAATCGTTTGATCCAGATGTACTTCGATCTTTTCAATGGTGGCGAAGGTTTTATCGCCCATCTCAAAAGCCCTTCATGGTTTGTTGAACAAGCTGTTCAACCGGTGACCGATCATTTTTTATTCGGTCCGGTTGTTTTCGCGGTAAAGAAAGAACCTGGAAAAGGGTGCCGTTAAAGGCGATCAGATCTTTTTCCATCAGACTGTCTCGTGATGCTATATATTCATCCAGGTTGAACTGCAGCAGGGTGCAGATGATGTCATAGCTGTAAAAAGAAAGACCGTTTCGATCCGAAGTTATAATGAGAAAAAGGTACAGCAAGAGTTCCTCTTGATTTAACGACGACAGAAAACCTTCCAGAAGAAAACGGTGCGGGATGAAGCTAAAACCCCCGTCGATGCCTCTGATCCTTTCAGGATTGATAATTTTTTTCTTTATCATGTCCGCCACTCCTCAATTTGTTATCCTAATCATAGCCGCGACGGGGAAAGTACTCTACCAGAAGCCCGGGAGATCCACAGAAATGACATCGAACGGTGGTTCCCATATGCAAAAGGCGTCTTTTTACCGTCTTAACCTGCCTCATACACCATGCCGGCAGCACTGTTGAAGATGGATCATCCATGTTTTTTTGATTTTTTTTGCTCAAGCCGTGTCGACGACGGTTTTCGGCTTCACAGTGATTTTTTTTACCTTTTTCGGTCTGCCGGTATTTTCTTTGGGCTTTGCAATGATTTTTCCGTTTGCCGGAGAGGCGACACTCGTCGGAACAGTAAGCCTGGCCACGAAAGCAACACCGACAAATGCAAAACGCCACATCACACCATCGGCATTGAATTTGAAGTGATAACAAAGCGGGGATTCCTCCGGCCTTGCAAACCACCGGAAGATGGGTTAGGTATGAATCTATCTGTGGGCTTCCGGTTGTTTGCGGTGGCTCTTGCTCTAAAGCCCGAAGTTGGCCCTTCGGGCTTTTCCTTTATGCGTCGGAATTAAATGTGAAAAAAGATGGAATGAAAAGAATTAAAAGGATTTTTCAAATCCTTCAAGAAGAAAGGGAATTATATGGGGAATTAACTCACAACATAATAAAACTGGCTACATAAATGGAGACAAGTGCAGGTTTAACAGGCCCCCTAAAACCTGCGATAACACCGTGTTCAACTCTGAAAGTTGCCATTCTCACCGTTGCAGATAACATCTTTCTTACAATTTTGCAAAAAAGGGAGAATCGGTCTGGCCGACGCTCCATCTGATAACATAAAAATGCAGGTCACCTAAAATTGTCTTCGGTGGTGATATGCTAAAAAACCTGTAGACATCACTTTTTGGTGATAAGTTGGAGTGATGTTGTTAGTTTTATTATGTTGTTAGATTTCATTCCCAACGATCTCATTCAAATATGATTCCT
>QMMS01000243.1 GCA_003647375.1 Deltaproteobacteria bacterium | reverse complement strand
TGAAGCATATTACAACCAGACAAGGTATGGGATAAAGCATAGACCAGGTGTTTCTGAATCAATAAGAACAACATTGGATAGAAAAATGTCGCAATCCATGCTTTGTGATGATGCTTTGGATAAAGCCATGAATGTTGCAATAAGAAAATATGAAAACGGTGAATACATGTTGCCGGAGTTGGTATTCAGGGCCAAATGCACTGGAGATGCAAGGGATATTCTTTGGAAGCAAATGGGGGAATCAAAAGTAAAAAGTAAAGGTACATTTGTTCTCGCTACCGTTCCAGGAGAAGAACATGTGTATGGGAAGCATATAATAGCAGTCCTTTTGAAGGGAATTGGATTTAAAATTATTGATCTGGACCCCGCTGTCACCGTTGATGAGATTATACGATCGGTTAAATATCATCAACCTGATTACTTAGGGATTTCAATATCTATGGCCTCCACAATTCCAGTTATAGAAAAAATAATTGATAGGTTCTCGGAAAATGAAGACCTTGAGAATGTTAAAATTATAATAGGTGGGCATGCCGTAGGCGCTGGATTTACGGACTCTGTTGATGCGGATTCAAGCTGCGGCGATATTAATCAGACACTTGATTTTATAAAAAATTTATTAATATCATATAAATAACGTAATAAAGCTGTTCGCGGCACGCGAAGTCATCTCAAACAAAAAAGCCCCTCTGAAGCAGAGGGGCTTTTTTTATGTCATAATACTATCGGATGTTAGACATCAAGCCAGGAATCAGAATAGAGGGATTTGCCCAGGATGACATGGGTGGTCTTGGCAAAATCCTGCATTTCCTTGGAGAGGCTGCCCATATCCGGTTCTTCACCATCCATGATGCCATAGATCAGGTCAACGATATCCTGGCGATTTCCCTTGGCGATGTCGATGAGAAGATCATCCAGGGGATCGGCGATTACGGAGTACATGCCATACTTCTCGAGCATGACCATGTAGGTCTGGTTCAGAATCGGCCGCAAATGGATCGGCGGTCCGTTCGAAATGTTGGAAAGTCCGCAGGTGCTCTTGACGCCCGGGGCCATATCCTGGAGCATGCCCTGGAAATCCATGAGGCTGATGGCCTGGGGCTGCTGAATATTCACGGGTGTGACGATACCGTCCACCCATATTTTTTCATTGGGTATGCCGGCCTCGTTGGCAAAGTATACCAGCTCGACACAGAGCGCCGCACGCTCGTTTTCATCGCGGGGAAGACCATCAGGACCCCACATGAGGGCGATGAAGTCGCAATTGTTTTCGGCGGCGATGGGCACCATCCGCTCATATCTTTCCGGACGGACCATGATGGAGTTGATAAGCGGCGGCAGTTTGCAGACCTTGATGGCCGCCTCAATGGCATCGACGTTGGATGTGTCAAGCGCCAGAGGCACATCATCCACGACCTCCTGGACCGTCTCTACGACCCATGGCATCAACTCGGGACCGTCTTTTTTCGCAGGTCCCAGGTTGATATCGATGTAGTCCATCCCTTTTTCTTTCTGAAAAAGGGCTTCCTCCTGGATCGGTTTGGGATCGCGCTCCTTGTATGCCCGACCGATCTTCTGAGAAATTACGTTTAAACTTTCACCTATGAGAAACATATAACCTCCCTGCTGTTGGTTGTTCTGTGGCGAACCGTGTTTGTGGCCCGCCGTTCAAATGGTGATCCCCGGAGAATGTCGTTCATTTATTTGGACTTCAAGAATCCCGGGATGTGGGCTGCTTCCCTTGGCCCAACCGTAATTGTCCAGCCGGGGAGCTCTTCTTCGACATCACCGGCGATGGCGGCTGCATAGCCCGGGATAATCAGTTCCGTGTGTTTGACCTTGTCCATGATGCCGCTTTTCTTGATGAACATGCCGACATCGTCGCCGGCAAATTTTCCGGCGGCCCAGGCCGTCATGACCGACAGACCTTCGGAATCTTTGATGAGCAGGTAGGCGGGCACCCTGCTGCCTTCAATTTCGCCTGACACAATAAAATAGGTCAGAGCAAAGTTTGTGGTCACCAGTACAGGGGAGTTTTCATCGGGATTGTTGACCTCATAAATTCCCTCTGTGACGGTCATGGGACGCTGTGGATCTGTATAGATATTGAGCCGTTCCAGAAGCAGCGGAAAAAGGACGTCTCCGGAGAAATCGGAGAGAACAACGATGCCGCCGTACTTCGCGATAAACATACTGGCAATGAGGGATTCCATGTCCAGGTTCGAAGCCATTTCGCAGGGAAAGGTGATGGTGGGAAACCCGATCGTCCGGTTGCCGTTTTTGAGAGCGGCCCGCCGGATGGCGATCTGATCTTCCAGCGCCTTCTTGATCTCTCGCGAACCCGGGTCCAGAACGATATCCTTGACACCCATTTCCGCCAGCTTTTCGGTCAATGGAATGAGTGCTTCGATGGAATCGGCCTTGACCGCGAGGGGCAGGTCTGCTGCTTTGGCTATTTCACCGTACACTTCAAGATTAGCCTCGGTTGCAGCATACAGCAAGGGACACTTGAACCCGGCCACATCGACGGCCGCTTTCATGGCCTCGGCACT
The DNA here is from genome assembly GCA_003647375.1 of Deltaproteobacteria bacterium. The sequence goes on along the minus strand of QMMS01000243.1, from coordinate 4,185 downwards.
GTCGGACATCAGTACGAGATTGAACTCCGATGTCTCGGCAATGGTCTTGGCTTTGGCTGCAAATGCGGCTGCATCACCATTGGCATCCTTTAACGCCACGAGCTCGGGCCTGAGATTCAGACCCACGCGTTCAAACTGAAACGCGTTCCAGGTTGTCAGCTTGGCCGCAAGATCGGCATCCGAGATGTCTGAGCCGACCATGGCAGCGAGGGTTGTATGGTTGTAAAATGTTTTTTCATGTCGATACTGCACGGTTTCGCCGCCGGTTGTGAAGGCTCTGACGCCTTTTCCAATTTTTACAGGACGGATGGGCGGTGCAGAAGCCTCTGCCAGCTGTTCCTTTGCTTCATCCGATACATAGGGACAACTATCGAGTTCTGCTTTGCCGGAGGCCAGGTTCATGGCGAAGGCAAGGCAGGTGGGGACGCCGCATTCCTTACAGTTGGTTTTCGGCAGGAGTTTAAAAATCTGAATACCGGTTAATGCCATTTTTGTCTCCTTATTCTTTTATGCGTAAATGAATCAGAGGCAGGGTGTATGCCTGCCTCTGATTTTCCGGTTTGCCTATCCGATGAGGGGATCCATTTTGAGTGCCGGGTGACCTTTTTCTTCGAGCCACGGCATGATCTCTTCTTCGGTAATTCCCACGGTCTCGTCTGCGATCATGTCATAAAGATCAGGAACGCCTATCTCTTTACCTCGCTTATCTATTCGTTCCTTGATCTCTTCCTTCAGTATTTTGGGCATCCAGACCATACGGGACAATCCGCCATCACCCACAATAAACTTGCCCTGGGTAATATTGAACTTGGAGTGACCCACAAAGCCGGGAGAGGATGCCCCGCCTCCCATAACACCGGCAAGGGTTGTAAACTTCATTCCGCAGGGGGTTTCCCCTGTATAATCCCTGCTCACCGTCATAACACCATTGCAGGAGGGCAGCATAGCGGCAATGCACTCGCAGCAGCCGCATGTGGTCATGGGGTCAATCACCATGGAATAGAAGTTATAATGTGTTACAGCGCCCCTGGAAGCTTTGTTGACAAACTCGTTAACACCTTTCCACTGGCCGAGAACCGGATCGACGCACTCGCCTTTTTCAATGGGCTGGTTCGGCCCGGTGGGGTTGATCTCGAAGGAAGCCTTGCAGTCCATCCAATTATATGCACCACAAAGTCCGGTTCTTTCGGGGCTGACCGAACAAACATGGTTGGGAGCAAATGACTGGCATAAGGTGCAGGAGTAATAAGTCTCCACATCTTCATCTTTCATGTTTTCAACACGCTCATCTCTTTTCTTGTATTCAGCCCGTGCACGTTTGGTAAGGTCATCAACATCTTTTTTCTTGGTGTAAAGGGTTATCTGTACCTTGTCCAGGATATTCCCAAAATCCTGATGGAACTTGGCATGCAATACAACACCGATATCCTTTAAGGTAAACCCTTTTTCCACGGCGGCCTTGCCCACCCTGATCCAGGAAATATCTCTCTGGCCGATATGCATAACACCCTGGATGTAGTTGATCAGATGATGTATCTGGCGTTCAATGATCGGCTCGAAATCAGTCTGGAATTCACGGCCGGCAACCTGGACATAAATTCCAAGGGGAGGGGTATCCCCTTCCTTGAGATCACCGATGTCATTTCCTATTATTTCTACTTTGCCGTCCTCGATATCATTCATGTCGGCCATCTTGCAAAGCTCGGTGCACTGGCTCTTTCCGCCGCCCATCTGGCAGAAAAGATCGGCGCCCCTTACCCGCTCGCCCTCGTATGCAGGACCGAATGAACAGGGGATCTCAATGTCGGAGACCAGTGTTTTGAGTCCACGGACCTCAACCGACTTTGCACAAATTTCATCATGGGCAACAGGAGATACAACATGCTCGTAGGTACAGATGCCCGTGGGAAGAATCTGGGTAATGTCGGTATCGGCTAATGTCGGGAAACCCCAGTTTACAGCGCCGGCAGCGGCAACGGCCCACTCGGTTCCCACATCGCCCAAAGCATTGACAAATGCAAAAACCCTTTCCTTGTTGTACATGAGAATTTTGTTATAATCACCGGGCTGGACACCGCCGAAAGCCATGGCTACCCTGTTGGCAAATCCAAGCGCAAAGACGGCTGATGAAATGTCAGGGCCGAAGCAGGCAATTCGTGTGCCCCACCCCACCTGTACGCCGGCTTCAATAAGCTGCTCGACCAAGGTGGTACCGTTATGGTTTGCAGCCAGGAACATGTAAAGGCCTCTTTGCTGGTAATCTTCAATGATCATCTTGGCGGTTTCCGGATCAGGCGCGGAGCCTACTATTGCCGCAAAACCAGGCGCTGTGCCGTCAACAAACTCAACGCCTCTTTTTCTGAAGATCGTGTCATCTGCAGCGCCGGTCCAGATTTTTCCCGCGTCGATATCCGGATCTTCAGCATGGAGATAAAAATCAGGCTCATTCAGATACCTGAGTGCCTCTATGATTTCATACGATATGATGCCTGCCATTCCGGCGTCCAGAAGAGGACCCAGGAAAGGAAGCCAGTTTTTGCCTTGGATATGGGGGGGGAGAAGACCCCGTGCAATATCCAGGGGTTCCTGCAAATCTTCAAGGGTTTCAACCTTGATTCCGAAAAGTGAATATATGACCGGCAGAAAATAGCCGGTGTTGGGAAACCCTACCTTGGTATCCGCATTATAGGTTGCAAGGGCTTTTTGATAGGCTCCTTCAGCCTGTGAAACAACTTTATAACCGCCCTGGATGGCAGCAAATGCTATTAATCTCGACATTTCGTTCCTCCTTCGTTGAGGATTTTATATTGAATGACAATTCACTATATTAGATCCTGACTATACCTAAAGCGCCTGGCGTGCAGCAAAATCCATCATGACCCGTTCCCTGGCCTTGTCGATGCCCAGTGCTTTCCGCTTCTTGTCGATATGGGCGATGATCGCATGGGCATGTTCTATAGGATCTACCACCATGTCCCACATTCCGCCAAATTTATTTTCAAACTCCTTAAACAGATAATCCTGGAATACGGGAGCGCCGGAGGTCGGCAACATGCCGCCGAATACGGTATAGACACCGGAAACAACAAAATAATGTCCGATGGATATCGCTTTTTCACTCATCCATTCAGGGGCGCTGCCGGCTGCCGGCAATTCCGAAATGTCATTGCCCAGTCCACCGGCTTTAACCATTTCAGTCAAGGCCAGCAAAATACGGCTGTTGTCCACACAGGAGCCTAAATGCAACACCGGCGGGATACCAACGGTTTCGCATACTTCAGCCAGACCTGCACCGCAGTGAACCGCTGCGGATTCCGGTGTCAACAGTCCTTCCGTGGCACAGGCGATAGCGTTGCACCCGGTGGTCAGAACGATAACGTCGTTTTTGATCAATTCTTTGATCATGGTAACACAGCCGTCATTATGTTTCTGCCGGGCATTGTTGCACCCGACCACACCCGCGCCGCCGCGAATCCGACCGTTGATGATGTTATCGTTCAGCGTATAGTAATCACCCCGGAAAGTTCCGCCCAGATGGTACTTAATCGACTCAACGCCAAAACCGGCGATCTGAGTGGCTTTCTGTTTCGGGATCACAACATCAGAGCCGCGATTTTGAAAATTGTCACAGGCCATTTTAAGAATCCGGATGGCGTCTTCCATGGCATGGTGTTCATCGAATTCGATGTGGATCACATTGTCCTGTTCCATCCTGGCAATGGGATGGGTGGTGATCAGCTTGGTGTGGAAACACTTGGCCACATTGGCCAGGTTCTGCATGATACACTGGATATCCACCACCATGGCGTCGCATGCGCCGGTGACAATGACAAGTTCCTGCTGAAGAAAATTGCCGGCCGGCGGCACACCGTGACGCTGGAGCATTTCATTGGCCGTGCAGCAGATGCCGCTCAGTTGAATTCCGTTGGCGCCCTTTGATTTGGCATAATCAATCATATCCTGTGTTTGGGCGGCCGCCACGATCATCTCTGAAAGAACCGGTTCGTGGCCATGAATGACCACATTGACTTGATCTTCCTTCAAGACGCCGATGTTGGCCTCGGCCTGAATGGGATAAGGCGTTCCAAAAAGAATATCCTGCATGTCCGTAGCCAGCATGGATCCCCCCCAGCCGTCTCCGATAGCTGCACGGGTGCCCTGCTTCATCAGGTTTTTGTAGTCCTG
>QMMS01000242.1 GCA_003647375.1 Deltaproteobacteria bacterium | reverse complement strand
TCCTGAAACCAGAAAACCACAATCCAATATTCCAACATTCCACTATTCCAGCATTCCAGGTTATATATCTCCGGCAAAGCCGATTATCTCTGACCTGGCCCAGAGGACCAGGTTTTCCATGCTGGAATAAAAACATCTTTGTCAAGCCTGTATTATGCGGTGCATGGTGCCATTGCTGTGCACTCTGGATGTCCCACGACTGTGTCTAGTTGTCCCATCAACATATATTGCATTTTAAAAAGCAGTTTTCATTGCATACCTCAATAAAACTATTTGAAATCACAACAAAAATAAAACCAAATAGGCCCATCTTTACCACCGATTCTGTCCCGTTTAATTCCATTTTTCCAAAAAGAATTTGCAGTTTTAAAAAATCCAGATCTTTATAAATATAACCGTATTTTCAATATATTAATGATTGAATGAAACTTGCTGCCAAGTCCCGGCGCATATATTGCAGCCTGCTATGCTATACAAGCAGAACCGCTTGCAACTGAAAACTTTTTAAGGAGGCTAAAATGACTGGAATAGCTGCAATAACTGGAATGGTCGCTTTTTTTTATTTTGTTTGCTTAATACTGTTCCGTTTGATGAGGTCATAAGCACCAGGACAGCATGAAAAAGATAGGTTTGATTTTGGTGATCCCATGACAGAACAAGTTTTGAAACGCAAACTCGCCGCAATTCTCAGTGCCGATGTCGAAGGTTACAGCCGCCTCATGAGTGATGATGAGGAATCAACAATTCGAACTTTAACTATTTACCGGTCAGCTATGACGACTCTCATTCAGCAGCATCGAGGTCGGGTAGTGGATGCTCCGGGTGATAACCTTCTGGCTGAATTTACCAGTGCTGTGGATGCCATTACCGGTGCAGTAGAAATACAACGGGAGCTTGCTGAGAAAAACGCAGAGTTGTCCGGTGAACGCAAAATGCATTTACGTATTGGAGTCAATGTTGGAGATGTGGTTGAGGAGGAAGATCGAATCTATGGTGACGGGGTCAATATTGCTGCTCGCATACAGGAGGCTGCAGAATCTGGTAGCGTGTTCGTTAAGCGTACAAAGTGGTGAGCATCTGTGGGCTGAGCGCTTCGATCGTCCTTTTGATGATCTCTTCGAAATATTGGACGAGCTTGTTAGTCGTATAGTCGGAACGATTGTCGGTCGGGTGGAAGCATCGGATATGGCGGAAGCTCGCCGGAAAAGACCTGAAGATAGAACGGCCTACGACTATTTGCTTCGAGGCCTCGAATACCATCGACTGGGAGGCATCACGCTTGACAACCTGCGCGAAGCGGTCAAGTGGTTCGACCGTGCCATTACTGCGGACGCCAACTATGGCCTTGCTTATGCTTGGCGTGTTTGCGCCACCTCTTTGTTACCCGACTTTGATCTCGATGAGGCCATGAAGACCATTCAGAAGGCAATCGAACTCGACGAAAACGATGCCGAAGCCCATCGTATAATGGGATCCGCACAGATGCTTTACCGTGACTTCGAAGCTGCTGAATATCATCACCGCCGGGCCATGGAACTAAATCCCAGCGATGCATATATCAAAGCCCGCTCGGCTGCTTTTTACACTTTCAAAGGTGATCCGACTCATGCACTGGAACTAATCGATGCGGCGGTAGCCCAAGACCCGTTTTTACCAGTTTGGTGCATCGAAGAACGGGGCGTAGCTCTGTTTGTGCTACGACGTTTTGAAGAAGCACTATCCGCCCTGGGGGCAATGCCGTTTCAAACCTTCCGGTCTCGCTGCTATGAGGCCGCATGCAGGATGTCAATGGGCGATCAAGCAGTTGCCTGTGAAGCTGTCGCCAAGGCGTTACTGATTCAACCCACACTTACAGCTTCAAAGTTTTTCCATATGGAAACCTATCAAGACAGGGAGCAGATATCCAACCTGCATGATTTACTCTTAGCGGCAGGTCTCCCCCAAACAGCCCCTGTTAGCTAAACAGCTGAAAGCTGGTACCTATCCTATTAGGTAGATGTTGGGGAGGCGAGCGTGGCAATTATTATTGTGAAATGTCACTTAATCACAGGTATTTTTAGGCTCGGTTTATGCCAGATGATCCATCTATCTGTATCGAAATGACGTTTCGATGTTTTCGGCAAGAAAACCTCAAGTTTTAAAAAGTTAGATTTGCCCACAAAATTGTCAATCCTATTTCCAAATGAAATAAAATTTGACATGATATGACACATTGTGGTATCCACTGTCCTATGAAACTACATAATGCTTCGGGAAACCTTGCAGCGTTTATTGCTGCGGGCCTGTTTGGCGCATCTGTAGTCGCTACCCGTGTGGCAGTTCAAGAAATTCCGCCACTGAATTTAGCAATTCTCCGATTCGGTCAAGGAGGCTTGATATTGTTCCTATGCCTTTTCTTTGGTGCAAGGAATCTCCTTAAAGTTAAGCAGCATGATTTACCATTTCTCGTTCTTCTTGGAGCCATTCTATTTGCTATGTTCCCGGTGACTTTTAATATTAGTCTCCGCTTTACCGAGGCTTCAAGAGGTGCCCTGATGCTGGCCACGATGCCTATATGGAGCGCGTGGATAGCTCGTGTGGCACGAAAGGAACGGCTGAACCCTCGGCAGATCGCCGGTATCCTGTTTACATTCACCGGAGTGGGGATAGTTCTTGCTGAGCGAGGACTGAATTGGCAGGGGTCTGCGTTTGTGTTGGCCGGAGATGGACTTATGCTCCTGACAGCCCTTTGTGGAGCAATATATGGCGTTTTAGCTCAAAGGATGCTGGCTCGCTATTCTGCACTGGTCGTAACAATGTATGCGATGTTGTTCGGGACCTTCCTTCTCTTTCCAGCCGCTATTTTAGAGGGCTTCCCTCAAACGTTTATTCGGATAGATGGGAAAATAGCAATTCTTATCCTGTTTCTTGGGGTTTTTGGTGGAGCCCTTGCTTTTTATTTATGGACATTCGCCCTGACTCGTCTGACGCCGACACAAGTAGCGGTCTATGTGAACGTGAACCCACTAGTGGCGATTGTTTTGGGGGCAGCTCTCTTGACGGAAAAACTCACTGGCGTCTTTGTCGTTGGCTTTGTGGCTGTTGTGGTTGGTGTTTTGTTTGTTAACTGGCCAAGAGGGGTTGAGTCTGAATTGCATTTCTCTGAAGAATGAAAGTGTTTTCTTTTTGATCAATATAGGCAATCGAAATAGATAAAAGTTTTTCTTTTGGAGGTTATTATGCGAATAGCTATTTTTGGAGCAGGTTCCATAGGCGGCTACTTTGGTGGACGGCTATCCCAAGCTGGTGAAGATGTCATTTTCTTAGCCCGGGGAGATCACTTGAAAGCAATGCTGACACATGGTCTGCGAGTGGACAGTATTAATGGTGATTTCGTGTTACAGCAGGTTCAAGCAACTGACGATCCATCAAAAATAGGGAAAGTTGATATGGTATTGGTTGGTGTTAAGGCCTGGCAAGTGTCAGAGGCAGCTCAGACTATGCGAGCTATGATTGGACCAGAAACATTTGTCCTGCCATTGCAAAACGGAATTGAGGCGCCGACACTATTGTCCGAAATATTAGGAAGCCAGCATGTCTTGGGCGGTTTATGTGGGCTTTTTTGTTATGTGGCAGGACCAGGCCATATCGTACATGCCGGAACAGATCCTTTCATAAAATTTGGAGAACTGGACAATCATCGCAGCCAAAGAGTTGAACTACTGCTTGAGACCTTTACAAGGGTCGGGATCAACACAGAAATCCCAACGGATATCCAAGTTGCCATGTGGATGAAATTTCTGTTTATTACAGTTTGGAGCGGAATAGGAGCGGTGACGCGTTCTCCGGTTGGAATTTGGCGTAGTCTGCCAGAGACTCGCCAGATGGCGAAACAGGGGTTACTGGAAATTATTGCCGTGGCGAAATCTCGCAATATTTCGTTGCCGGTGGAAGCCTTGCAAACGGCAATGGGTATGTATGATGGCCTTGCACCACAGTCAACCGCCTCATTGCAGCGTGACATTATGGATAAGCGCCCCTCGGAGTTGGAAGCACAGATTGGAGCGGTGGTGCGCTTTGGGCAAGAATCTAATGTGACAACCCCACAGCACACATTCATCTATCAAAGTTTGCTACCCATGGAATTACAAGCACGAGGTCAACTTCAGGTTAATGAATAATCTCAAAAAGCTGAGTTATGACACACTTTTATTTTTCTTTGAAACCGCAATCCTTATAGAAATTATAATTTTAATGTTGAAGGAAACGGTTTACAAGCATTTAGATGAATTAGCGTTTGAGCTCTGCAATTTTATTGAAGCTCAGGGAGAACATCTTTTCGGTGCAGTGAAAATGGACATAACCTGATGCAGCAAGCCAAAACCAAATATACCCGCAGCGGTGATATACATATCGCTTACCAAGCTGTTGGGGAGGGACCGCTTGATCTTGTCTACGTTCCAGGCTGGGTCTCGCACGTTGAGCTGGCTTGGGAGGAGCCCACCTTAGCACGCTTCCTGCGCCGGCTCGCCTCATTCTCACGCCTCATCGCTTTCGATAAACGTGGGACAGGCCTCTCTGATCGAGTAACAAACGACCAGTTGCCGACGCTGGAAGAACGAATGGATGACCTTCGCGCCGTGATGGACGCTGTCGGCTCAGAGCGCGCTGCCCTCTGTGGTGTCTCCGAGGGTGGTAACCTCTGCGCCCTCTTCGCAGCAACATACCCCGAGAGAACGACGGCCCTCGTCATGTGCGGCGCTTTCGCTAAACGAATCTGGAGTCCAGATTACCCCTGGGCGCAGACGCCGGAGGAACGCGAACTGGCGTACGAGATGGTCGAGAACGAGTGGGGAAGCATGATGGACCTCTCACACTATGTCCCGAGCAAGATCAACGACGAAGCATTCGCCCAGCGACTTGCGAAATACTTCCGTCATTCCGCGAGCCCAGTGAGGTGCTCGTTTCCAGCACCGTCAAGGACCTCGTCGCAGGCTCTGGCATCCGCTTCGCCGACCGTGGCACTCATGTCCTGAAGGGCGTTTCCGGTGACTGGCACCTGTTCGCTGCCACATAGCAATGGATAAAACTCTAATCATCTATCACAACTCGACGTCACTGTGTGATAATCAAGCTGTAAAAATATTTCTTTAAAGCCCCTCAACTGCAAGAGTCTTTCTCAACAGAAAATTAGGAACTGCAAATGTGGGTGGTTCAGTATGATCTTTATGCTCATCTTCTGGGTCATGGTGATAGTGGGCCTTGCCTTTCTCATCATACGGCAAGTCCAAGCCACAAAGAACGAGAATGATGGGTAATTACCACAAAGCCCAACAACTATATGGAGGAAGCCATGATTACAATTTTTAAAAGAGCAACGCTATTGATTGTTTTTGCAGTCAGTGCTGCCCTCCTAGTAAATCATTTTTCCCCAGTAGGCATTGCCTTGATTGGTCAGTGGGATCTGGACAAAGGGATCGTCAGTGCCAATAACAAGGATTTTGTTCATTATGGTCTTGTTGAAATTGATAATATTGAAATTGCCAAATTGATTCATGACGATGGCAAAGCGCAATTCATTGATGCCCGTGCAAACGATGCTTTCATTGAGGGTCATATTAAAGGGGCTATCTCCTTACCAGTTGGTAAGTTCGATATAATGATCGAACATTTTTTAAATCGTTATTTACCGGAGCAACCTATTGTCACTTATTGTTCAGGACGAACCTGTGAAGACAGTCACCGACTCGCTCAGCTGTTGATCGAATTTGGATATGAGAAGGTTTCTATTATGATTGATGGATTTCCTGGCTGGAGAGAAAATGGGTATCCAGTTGAATAAAATGTATCAAATATTATTTAGCAATCAAAGGTTAGAATTTGCAGCACGTTTAATCTTGGGAGCAACCTTTATATATGCCAGTTATCACAAGATTCTTGCACCGGCAGAATTCGCTAAATTGGTCTACGGCTATGACCTTTTTCCGCATAATACAATTAATCTGATCGCCATAATTATCCCCTTTATCGAATTGATGTCCGGTATAGCTCTTATCACCGGAATTTTTCCTCGATCAGTTTCTTTAATTATAATGGGTATGCTAATCGTGTTTATAATAGTCATATCCATTAACATAATCAGAGGACATGAATTTGATTGCGGGTGCTTTTCCTTGGCAACCAACCAAAATGCCAATTCAGCGTTCTATATTCTTGGACGAAATTTTATTTTGCTAATAATGGGGATATGTATCTTTTTGTATAGACTCTCAAATGATGAATGACATAAAACTCACAGACGTGGGATAGACTTATGCAAAAAAAAGAGATGGTTGATCAATTAAATGATACTTCCAGAATATGGGATATAATTATTGTGGGTGGCGGGGCTACGGGGCTGGGAGCTGCTGTGGAGGCGGTTTCCCGGGGCTTTAGCACCCTTCTTCTTGAGCAGGCAGATTTTGCACAAGGAACTTCCAGCAGGAGTACAAAGCTAATCCACGGAGGCGTTCGCTATCTCCAGCAAGGAAATATCTCCCTCGTTCTTGAAGCTTTGCGCGAACGAGGCCTTTTGTTTCATAATGCTCCCCATCTGGTCAGGCACCAGGCTTTTATTGTTCCAAATTACGGATGGTGGGAAGGCCCGTTTTACGGAATAGGTATGAAGCTGTATGATGTGCTTGCAGGGAGGCTGGGGATTGGAGCATCCAAACTGCTATCCTGGGAAGACAGCTTAAAAAAAATACCCACTCTGGAGCCTGAGGGACTCAGGGGAGG
>QMMS01000241.1 GCA_003647375.1 Deltaproteobacteria bacterium | reverse complement strand
TATTGAAGTTCGTGTAACGATTTCATTTGTAGAATGATTATATTATTAAATGTTTTAATGTCAAGCTCTTTCTCCTGCCGCACGGCAGAACATTCCTTGCAGCTTGCTGCGAGGCTCTTCAATTGACAGCCAGACAGCACTTAGGTATAATGATTTAATTATTTTATAATTCATACAGGTTCGGAATGGGGCAACAACATGCATGTGAACACCTATCACCGTAAGCTTTATCAATATATTGTGGACGAAATCGGCCAACGAATTATCAGAGGAGAATACCGAGCGGAAGAGGTACTGCCCACGGAAGATCAATTGAGCACAGAGTTGCGCGTAAGCCGCGGTGTTCTGCGGGAAGCCATCAAAGTATTGACGCAGAAAGGACTGATTCAGACCCGTCCCCGAGTGGGCACCCAGATACTTCCGCGTGAAAACTGGAATCTGTTTGATCCGGACGTTCTGGTTTGGCGATTACAGATCGAAGACAAAACCACCTTTTTGAAAAATGTCACCGAAGTGCGCCGACTCATCGAATCCGAGGCCGCCCGCCAGGCTGCCCGCAGGGCCACGAAGTCTGAAGTGGCGGACATAAAGGGTACCCTGTCACAAATGCAGAAGATATTGAGCGACGGCAACCAGTATGTGTATGAAGACTATCTGGCCATGGATATTCTCTTTCATTCGAAAATCCTCAAGGCAAGTCACAATGACCTTTTGTCTCAAATAGGCAGTACCGTACGGAATGCGGTCCACAAGGCCAGAGAAAGTGACACAGCTGAAATCGGCATCCAGAAAGAATCCCTGCCGTTTCACATGGCCATCGTCAATGGCATTTATCACAAAGACCCTGAAGCCGCCTACAAAGCCTCTCAGGAGATGTTCGATAACATATGGCACCATCTTATCCACAAATAAAATCGTTACACGATTTTATTTGTGGTCTTTTCGCTGTCTGGAGGAAACATGAACACATTGGATGAACTTAACAACAGGCTCCGAGAGCTTGATGAAGAAATCACCGAAACAAAAAAACGACTGCCGGCTCACTCTGTGAAACCGCCGGTAATGATGGACCTACTGGCACTCGAAGATGAATATGAGGACCTTCTCAAACAGGTCGAGAAACTGAAAAAAGAGATGAATCAAATCCGTTGAAAATATTTCTAAATCAAATATTCTTAAAATTTGAAACGCTCTCTTTAATATCCATCCAGAAATAGGGATTTTTGCGTGAGATCAAGGCAGGCGACAGATTTAACCCGGAGGAATAGTGTACTATTTTGAGGACTTAAATCATGGCGCCCAACGCCGAGATCACGCAAAAAGACCATTTATGGATGGGTATTAGGTAGAATTTCTTTGCGGAACCGCTCCATACACGCCTCTATCTGAATGGTCTCAGTCTCACTGACCCGCCTGGCTTGATGACTTTCAATGATTTTTTTCAATTGCTCCCGGGCTCGCGACAGGAGGTCTTTCCTGCCGGATAGATTCCACTGTTCATGTCCGGTGCGATTCATAAGCTGCGGACGCCATTGTGTGGTACGTAAATGTGTCAATGTGTGCGGGTGGGATAAAAACTCGCCTTTCCGTGAACCTTCCTGGATAACCTGAACGGCCAGCGTCTCCTCGTTTACAGGAATTCCCTGCTGTATCCTGCGAATCTGGTCGATCACCTCGTTCATGATAACCACCATTTCGAGAGATCCGGTAAGTCCAAAATCGAGATACCCCACATCATGGTTCAGGTTAGAGCCCGTAACCAGAGACATATACGATATCAAGCCGGCCTCGAAAGTTGCCTGGCCATCCGGTATCTGCGCATCGCTGGTTCCGGCATAACCCCAGTTCGGCAGGTTGAGATGGTGGCTCATTTCAACGGCGGCCAGGTAGGCCATCAGATACTCCGGCGCATTGTAGGAACACTGGCTTGTGCTCATGTCCAGGATGGCAGTGCCGATGCCCATCAGGAACGGCGCACCTTCGGCTGCCAACTGGTGGATGACGAGTCCGAAAAGAGACTCTGCCAACCCCTGAACAACGTGCCCGGCAATGGTCATGGGCGCTGTTGAACCGGCAATAGGTGCAGGCGAGTAGATGACCGGCATACCTTTTTCTGCACAGAAAATAAGTCTGTCGACACTCGAATAGGGGTGTTTAAGCGGGCTTATGGGCTCTGCATAGTGGATCGTATAGGGTTTCCTGCGAAAATTTATATCGCCGCCGCGCAGAATTTTACTGATTTCCCACATGGCTTTCAGATCGTTTCTGTCCTTGGCTGTGTTGACGATGGGCTTGACGGAGTTCGCTGCCATGCACCGGAAGCTTTCCAGATAACCCATGTCGGGATGCATTTCATGAGGATGTGCAAACGACATGATAAAGTCGATATTCGGCAGGTCTTCACACACCCTTGCCGCACGCCTGATGTCCGCCAGGCCGGTCAAATGGCGCTCTCCTCTCTCAGCATCAAAAGCGTACATCAGATCGGAGCCGGTGCCAAAGTAGGCTCTGCGCCCACCCAGGTCCATAACGTGATCTCCCTCGCGGTTGTAGACCGGTATGTTTTCCGGCGCGGATGCGATGGCCTTCCGGACCTGTTCTCGGGATATCTTGACAGTTTGCTTTCCTTCCACGATGCAGCCGGCCTTTTCCATGAGAGCAAGAGCCTCCTCATGAAACAACTGCATGCCAACCCCTTCCAACACTTGCAGGGCTGCATTAAAAATTTTCTCTTTATCTTCCAAAGATAACACTCTCAATTCCGGTTTGAATCCACATTCCATTTCGTTCATTCACCTGTACCTTTCAATAAGCCTGGATCTGGGTTTCCGCATTCATCCCATCCCATGGCAGTGTAGTAATCGCTTATCATTGCGTCGAGTGTCTCCTGGTTCAGATTTGAACCGGGTTGATCCATAAACATGGGCGGCAGGGTATCCGCGTCCATGCCGGGCGCCTGCCGCAGATTGAAGCACCTTTCCATGCCGGCAATACGGTCTCCAACTGCAAAAAGTTCATCGGCTGTGACAGGAGAACCTATCAGCGATCCGGCAAGGGCCGCCTCGCTTTTGAGGTCGAAAGTGCCAAGCATGCTAAGAGCCGGCACCTTGCATAGTCCCAGAGAATCAAGGACAATGTTCACCAGAACGGCGCGCCGAATCAATTTTCCCTTCCCGCCGGACGCATGAATGTCCACTGCCTCGGGATTACCGAAACGCCTGGATGCCAGGTCTTTGGACCAGCGATATTCAAGGGAAGCATACACATTGTTGTAATCGCCGCCGCGGCTGGAAATGGCATATCCCAGGGCCGTGCCCATGATACTGCCCGGATGATAGGCCGACAATTCCAGTCCTTTGACATGGGCGGCATATTGATCAGCACCCATTCCGATACTTCCGGCAGCCTGTCTGACTCCTTTCGAGAGCAGCTCTCCGAAACCTTCTCCGTACGCCATCTGTGTTATCAGGGTTTCCATCACCTGTGCACTGCCCCACTGCAGATCCAGTCCGTGGGTGTCCTGCCGGGTCAAAATACCGCGATCATAGAGATCCATGGCAAATGCTATGACGCCAGCGGCCGATGTGGAATCGAGGCCGAGTTTTGAACAAAGATTATCGAGATAAACGATAGCCTCAAGATCATCCAGACCGCATTTGGCACCGAGATTCAGCATGGGCTCGAACTCTGGCCGGGTTGCTGTTTTCTTAGGATCTTTTTTCCGGGCAAAGTTGAGAACCGCCTTGCATTGAACCGGACAGTTGTAACATCCGCTCGATTTTATCTTGTATGTATCGAGACGTCTGCCATCGATACTGTCAACCTGACGAAAGCGATTCTCCTGATAGTTGCGCGTGGCCATGAGTCCCATGTCGTCAGCCCATTTGACATATCCGGCACCGCCATATTGTGCAAAGGTTTTGAAGTCCGGAGACGCTTTGATCATCTTGACATATTGCCGAACAGCATCCCTGGTTATCGATGTTTTTACCGTGGATTTCCTTTTACCGCCCTTTGCCACGACAACGGCCTTGAGGTTTTTCGACCCCATCACAGCGCCCATACCCGTCCTGCCGGCTGCGTGATCCTTACCCGATATGATACAGGCAAACCTAGCCATATTTTCCCCGGCAGGGCCTATGACCAGACATGCCAGGTGACGGTTTCTCAGGACATCCTTGATTTTTTCCTGTGTTTCAAATGTATCGAGACCCTTTAAAAAGTGCGCATCGCGGATTTCTGCACGACCTTCTTCAATGTACAGGTATACAGAATTGTTTGATCTACCTCTGACAATGATGTTCTGGATACCGCAGGATCGCAACCATGCGCCGGCCTGCCCACCGATATTCGAACTCCCGAGAAGACCTGTCAGCGGAGAGACGGCATTGATATGCAAGCGTGAAGATGCCGGGGCGGCGGTCCCGGTCAGAAGGCCACAACTGAAGAGTAAACAGTTGTCTTGTCCCAGAGGATCGATTTCGCCTGAAAAACGGTCAAACAGATAGGCCACGTTGAACCCTCTGCCGCCTATGGACGTTTTCAATATGCGGTCCGGAACAGGCGATAAAAAATATCGCTTCTCTGTCAGGTTGACATGCAGTGTCTTGCCGTAGATTCCCATATGTAAAATTATATACATTAACAAATTTGTTTTTAAAAGCCTTTATACACGACCATAAAAGCGCTATTATACGGTACGCTTGTCATATTACAGTAAGGAGCAAAAAATGAACCATTACAAAATACATCCCATGGTGGTGGGAACGAAAATTTTTGACAAGTCCATGATGACCTATCAGTATGGACAAGGGGAAACCTACACCATCCCCATTTACAGTTGGTATATCGAAGGCGGTGATAAAAAAATTCTCGTGGATACCGGTGAGATGCATCCGATTCAATCCAGGGACAGGGAGATGTCGATCAATGGAAAGATTTACACGTTCGAGGAGGGTCTTGAAAAATGGTCACTCAAGCCTGAAGATATCGATATAATCATCCATACCCACCTGCACAATGATCATTGTGAAAATGACTACAAGTGTCCCAACGCCAAAATTTTCGTCCACGAAAAAGAACTGGAAAGTATTCATGACCCGCACCCTCTGGATTACCGTTATCTGGAAGATTTTATCGAAGACGTCGAAGATAATGGCCAGGTCAAACCCATCCGCCGGAATATGGAAATCGTTCCCGGAATCAGCGTTATGCACACACCGGCCCACACACGGGGCGGCATGACGGTCTTTATCGACACACCCAAGGGGAAGGCAGCCATCACCGGCTTTTGCGTTATCGACGAGAATTTCAACCCCCCAAAGGAAATCCGCGCCATGGAGATGGATGTCATACCCCCCGGAACCCATGTCGATACTTATGAAGCATATGACATAATGATAAAGGTCAAGGAGATGGCAGACCTGTTAATCCCGCTTCACGAACCAAAATTTGCGAGCATGGAGACAATATCATTGTAGATTTTTTGAATTACATGGCTTTATACATTCTGATTGCAAAATTTTAATACCAGAAAATACAAAAAAACAAGTCCAATACTAATATAATGCCAGTGATCTGCAATTCAGTACCGGTAAATAGATGTAGGAGGCATCACCGCTTGATAACATCGCTGTTCAGCCGCCTTTCCCCGCCGCCTTGACGCTGACAAACAACGTTACGACAGCACGTAACGTTGAGTGAGCAAAAAACCCACAACGGCACGCGGGAAACGGACGGTTGCAGCAGCATTGTTAGCCGCACATATCCATTTCACTTGTAGGGCTGAAGAATCGCACCTCATACTCGCCCTTTCCAAGCATACGAACGAAACCTGTGGTAGGAGCATTTATTTCTGCTGCCAGATGTTGCAATTCAGAGTCTTTCAAATCCTCTTCAAGAATCACAATGCCCGCGACATTCCCACCGAATCGCTTCGAAGAAAAAGCGTCATAAAGAAAAGTCTTTAGTTTCATACTTATCCTCTTCAAGCCTAACAAGTGATTATACGGTTCCGGATATCCGTACCAAAATGCAATTTGTTACCAGAAAACCAGGTATGTACCGGCGAAGATACATGGAGACGAGTACACGTATTTAAACCTTCAAGATACGTCAAGAGTTAGCCCAGGTGGATTCCCATAGCGCCAATATCGCGATTAAGAGTCTTAAACGTTTGCATAAACGCTATTGGTCCCTGACCATGAAGGGCAAGATACGACCAGTTGTGATTACGGCAATCGCAAGAGAGTTTGTCGGTTTTATCTGGTCCATAATGCAGCCGGTACCGGTTGAAGCATGCTAAATATGAACAGGTTAATAACCCTTTACTGAAAAGCTTAATTCGGTTTAAGCATCAGGTGACTTGAGGTATGTCAGGAGATACTCGGGCAAGCTTTGTTGAGAGACCTTAGCCTTATTCACGATCGCAGATCGAGTGTCCTCCGGACGGATTATGAAAAATGGTGGTTTTGACCCACGAATAGCAGCTTGATTCACCGTCGAAGAAACCTCAAGTCCCTGTTGCTTATCCAAGGGGGTCAAAATGTGACGATGAAAAAAATATTTCAAAGAACAAAAAAACTACTTGACACTAGCCCGTTTCATAGTAGCTTGCTGCGAGGTTCTTCAATTGGCAAGACCGACATTAAGGCCAGGACATTGCTTGACAGTATGGTGATAGGGGTCGGGAAGGGTCGCCCCTCCCCGCCCTCCGAACCGTGCATGCGGTTCTCCCGCACACGGCTCTCCAGTCGGTGGTTTCCTCATCGGGATTGACGCGCTAATAAGT
>QMMS01000240.1 GCA_003647375.1 Deltaproteobacteria bacterium | reverse complement strand
ATCTCAAGGGTGGATTGAAGGCACTGGTCAGTAAAGATCGTTTTTACCCTGTCACATCAACTCATCGTGCTTCCCGCAGCATCGCTTTACAGCTTTTTCAGCGTCTTGAAATGGAGCCCCACGGGTAGACCCCTTGTCCCATTATTTGCAAAGTATTCCAACACAGCGCTATCCCGGAAAATACACAGACGATTTTAATGTACATGTTGGTTACAAACCCTTGCCGAATGGGCAATGGGGATAGACACATTCCTTACAATCTTTGCAAAGTCCGCCATGTCCCATAAAAGCCAACTCTTTTTTTCCGATTTTTTCACCGGCAAGAAGACGTGGTAGGATTAGATCTAGCACGGTTGTTCTGTGATACAGACCACAGGCCGGTACACCTAACAACGGAATATTCCCGATATAAGCTGTAAGAAACATGGCACCCGGCAGCACAGCTGCACCGTATTGGATCTCCTTGGCTCCAGCCCTGCGGATGGCCATTCGGGTGACATCATCCGGATCAACACTCATGCCACCACTGAGAAGAAGCAGGTCGCAGCCATTGTCCAGGTGCGCTTGAATTGCACTGTTAATTTTTTCTTCGTTATCGGGCGCAAACGCGATGCCTTTCACCTCAGACCCCAACAATCTGATTTTTTCTGAAAGAACCGGTGCGAATCGATCTTCGATCAAACCATGATAGACCTCGTTGCCCGTTATCACGAGTCCGGCACTTGCCTTTCTTAAGGTCATTACCTTCAACGTTCCATTGTTTTGGGCAGCAATTGCCGCGGCTCGTTCGACTGGCGCCCTTTTCATCACAAGAGGAATGGCACGAGTGGCTCCCACAAGGGCTCCCTTTTTTACCAACGTGCCACTGTGAAGTGTCGCGCACATGACTTCGTTGACCATGTTCATTGCTGCCAATGAAGAGGTTTCCACCTTAAGCAGGCCGTCATGGGCGGCATGAAGGCCGATTTTACCTTCCTTGGCATTGTCTTCCCACACAACGCCTTCACCGGCAAGCGAATTTGCCAGAATTCCAGCTGCTTGGTTTTCATGAATCTCATCATCAGCTAGATCAATGAGGTACAAATTATTCTTGCCCAGCTTTTGAAGTCGACAGATATCGTCATCACACACCGTATGGCCTTTTCTGAATGCCGGCCCTTTGAACTCGCCAGGCCGAATTTCCGTAATGTCATGGGCCAGTTGGGTTCCCACGGCGTTTTCAATTTTTATTTTTTTCAGCATGGCGTCTCTCCTTTAGTGATGAAGCAACAATGCATATTTTCAATGAATGTGCAGCAGATTCCCGCTGTCGCATTCTATATGGGTTGCCTGCATATCCGTAACCTTCGAAGGGGTCCAATCCATTTCCGGCCAAGCTATTTCACGGGCATGTTTGAAATAGCTTTCTCGAGTGCAAGGCTTGCAAAGAACCTTATTGTCCCTGATAATTTCACGACCATCCCGAATAACCTGGCCACACAGCTGGCATGTGGTTTTATAACGTGTCGGACCCGGCATATCCTTGTCTTTCACCCTGGCATCAACTTTCTGTACCCGGAACAGCGCACTGTCCGGCATGCGCTTATAGGCTTCCAACTGGCGGGCATGTTTACCCTGTATTTCCGGCGCGTAGACTTCGGCAAGATCGCGGGATTCTTCCGTGGATAGGACCCGAAAGGCTTTGCCTGTTTCAAGATTGACAAAGGTGGCCGCCATGATGCCATAGTCCATAAATTTCAATGAGCGGCGTCCGAGCTTGACGCCGGTTGCGTAGGCAACTGCATCGGCAGTGCAGCGATCCATTTCCACATAGACGATGAGTTTTTTAATCTGTTTATGACTGGTGGGTTCATTCAGACCGATAAGCCGGCAGCCGAGCATGGCCATGCGGACTCCCACGACCTGCCCTGGACACAAGTGCCCATGTGCTTCAGAAGATCCTGTCAACAACGTTTCAAAATCCTGCATGATTACTCTCCAAAGACTCTTGATATTAATATTAACTAACAAGAGATAAAATAATTCACCTGTAAAAGCCGGAAGGTGATGCGATCTTTAACAATTAACCGGGTTAGGCTGTATTTAAGCGATATAGTTCCACAGGTTTTTCAACATCAGGCTGCCAGGAACTCAATATCGAAGAAACCATAAGGTAATCATATTTAACAAAGACCTCGGTTGCCCTGGCCAGATTTTGATAAAAAGAGGTTTGAGCATTATTTACGACATTATCGGCAAATTCAGATATCCAGGCACACAGATGCTGTTCCAAAAAAGATTGCTGGTTATTCAGAAAGAGGGTGAAGCCGTTGATATCTTCCTTTCTTGTGACCTCAATTTCTTTAAAGATAAGAAAATGCATGAATTCGAGCTCCGCAGCAATATGATCAGGCGCGTCTTTAAAGTCGGGAGCGATACTCAAACCGGCCTTTTGGTATCTTTTTTGGACATCTGCTGTAGAATTGCCCATCAACAGCCGTTGACCCTCTAGATACACAGACCCATATGGTGCCGCCAGTAGACTAAAAGGACCCACAAAAAGCCTCGCATAGTCGACTTCCAAGATTTCAGGTTCGTAAAATTGCTCAGTACCCGATTCGATTTGACGCATACCCTTACCAACCTCACAACCGACCTGTTCCATACACATTGCCAACTCTGTCATATTTTCAAAAAGATTTTCTACAGGCAGGTAAAATCCGTTGGCTAAAAGACGATAAACTTTCGATCTTAGATTTTCATGGTCAAAAAAGTCTTGTGTTTTCATTCTCTTCCTTATTCATTTAAATATGAACATGGCAGCCGACCCGTTAGTGAGCCGGCTGCATTTATTTTACTCAGGTACTTCGGTCAGTTTCAGAAATCGTTCACCCAGCGTGTACAGCACCAGCATAATGAATAGGGAAAACAAAAAAATCATAAACTCCCAGATGCTTGGAAAATAATTGATAAACTCAGGATACTGCTCCGCTTTGGGACCCACCGGACGGCTCTGGCCGGCCAGCAGAATTTCCATGTTCATGAACAGCGTCCCCATCAGAATCAGCACCGATGAAACTATTTTGCCGCCGGCACTTTTGCGAATAGAAGGAAACAACAGTAAAACAAAGGGCAGATATAACCCCAAAAGCACCTCAGTATGAAATCCCCGGATAGCACCAAAGGCGTGTTCAAATTGGCGATATACGAGAAACTCAGGCACCACGGTTGCTGATTCGATGGCAAACTTCAGTAGTGTAAAACCGACGACGATAGCTGTTGCGTACGTGAAGATTAAGGCAAACCCATCATACAATTCAGATGGAGCGCCGTTTCCGGTCAGTTTGTTCACAATCAGGCTGTAGAAAAGGAATAATGCGGTTCCACTCATAAATGCCATCAGCAAACAGTAAATAGACATGACAGGTCCAAAGTAAGTTACTCGGGATTCAGTGATGCCGAATACCGACCCGATCATCAGCGGTGCCACCAGGGCCAGAATGAATGAAGCCGTGGCCAGAAACTTGCTGAATCCGCTGTGCCACTCACCTTTGTGCATCAAACCGAACTTGACGATCAAAATTACCAGTTCCGTGCTGTAGATGGCGCCCATCCACCAGATGGGAGATGATAAGTTAGGCGACAGTATGATATAAATTATGTGAAAAACATTGCCCAGCTCCAGTCCAATGGATACGAAAGCACCACATAGTGTCGCAATGGATAAAAATACCAATCGTTTGGCAAATGGTTCATATTTGCGTATGCCAAGAACCAGCGGGAATGCAGAAAGAATCGTCAGGCCGGAACTGATAAGCGCCAGATATATATATATACCCAACGGCAGTGACCATATGATCACATCATCGGTGTTGAACAATACGTGACCGACAGTAAACAGCTTATAAGTGGTGTAAAGTCCAATCAGGACGACAATGCCGAGGATCGCCATCCAGGTTCCGTAAAGCCTATTGTTAGCACTCATTTAAACACCTCCTTTGGTCTGGCTGTACTGGGCCGGATTGAAACTCCGAATGTAAAATATATGGGGGTTGGTACCAATCTGTTCCCGCAACCTGAATGGGCGGAATTTGCCGAGCAGTTTAGACACATCGCTTTGGGGATCCTTGATGTCGCCGAATACCCTGGCGTTTGCCGGACATGCTTCAGCGCAACGTGGCAACAACCCCCTTTTCACTCTGTGATCACAAAAAGTGCACTTTTCCACGACACCCTTGGGTCTGTTGGCAGGCAAGGTTTCACCCCTTTCCGGGTTTTCGTATGGTGTTTTCTTTGCATCTACCTTTTCGACTTCTTGGCGTGGTGAAGATGTGCCGCCTTTAAGCAGAGCATTGTCATTCTTCCAGAACTGGTGTGGCTCCTGCCAATTAAAATAGATCACTCCATAAGGGCAGTTGAATTCACAGTACTTGCAGCCGATACACTTCTTTGGGTTGTGCATGGTGATGCCGTTTTCCAGCTTGTGCATGGCTTTGGTCGGGCAACCCCTTACACAGGGGGCATATTCGCAGTGGTTGCATAGGGTAGGAATATAATGGTGCCGGACATTAGGAAACTTACCCACGGTCTCCGTAATTTTATTGGACCAGTAGATGCCATCGGGCACGTTGTTTTCGTTTCTGCAGGCGATACTGCAAGCGCCACATCCGACGCAGCGTTGTAGATCGATTACCATTGCATATCTTGGCATGAGTTACCTCCTAAATTTTTTCGATTTTGACGCGTGTACCGGCATGGCGAACAGTACTGCCACTCAGACGATCGTAAACCGCGGGTATGACGTCATTGTTGCTGCCGCCCCTGGGGGTTTTCCCAAATTCCTTTGCGGCGATGGCACCGTAGGCCCAATGCCCCTGACCGTAGCATTTCGCAACAGTACTGGGACGTACTCCCTCCCACAGTTTGGCCTTACAAATCAGGCTGCCGGTTTCGGAAGTAATCTTGATCTCATCACCGGTTTTGATGCCCAGATTTCCAGCATCAAGCGGATTGATTTTGGCCACATCCTGCCAGATTTCATCCCCCGGATCGAGATCCTTGAATTCATAATACCAGGTGCAGTTGGGTGTACGGCCCTCCCGGTTCAACCGGGATTTATGATCGACAAAGATAAACGGGTAGGCCTTCTGGTCTCCTGCAATCATGGGTTCTTCGTAATGGGGCACAAAAGCCTTTTCACCACGGGCCTGGTACTGGCAGACCTCCAGAACATGATCGACCGTCGTATTGTGTTTTTCAGCATGTTTTGTCAGTGCAGTTTTCAGCGTTTCGCTGTAAAATTCAAATTTTTTGGTCTTGGTTTTCATGTTGCCCCATTTCTTGCGATAGGGGTAGGGGTCGGAGTTCCATACACCGATTTTCAGAAATTCCTCCCATCCATTGATTTTATCGCCGCCTTTGTACTTGGACGGATCCCAGAGGTTCTGGGTGACATATTTTAGGGCATACAGCGCAAATTCTTTCTCACTGGTCGGCGCCTTGCCTGTTTCCGGGTCCTTATATGTCTTGTAATGACGCAGCAAGTTGTCAAAGCCCCGCTCTGCCAGCTTTTCGGCGATCAGCCAGGGGATTTCGGTTTCATCGATCTTGAAGTCCCAGACCGGCTTGAGCAACGGCTGCATGAGGGTCACGTGGCGATGCCCGTTGGCATGGGACTTTACATAACCCCATTTTTCAAACATGTGATGGGTGTCAGGCAGCAAAATATCGCAAAACCAAGAGAACTCGGAAGCATTGGTTGTGATGTGAACGAGGAATGGAATCTTTGACAAAGCCCGCTCCCAGCGTTCCGGCTGCCCGCATGAAAAAGTAAAATTGTTCATGTAAGCGATGGCCACCTTGATCTCATTGGGGTCCGCGTTCAAAATGCCCTCGGCCGCATTGTTGGTGACCACACCCCCGCCTGATTTTCCTTTGGTAAGCGCAGGAAATTCTAACCTGCCCCGATGGTCGATTTTTCCATGTTTTTTGCCTTTTTTGGCGATATCGTCTATGAAATCATCGGGTTTCGGAAACTTGCCTGTGTATTCCTTGTTTGCTTGTTGGGTTCCACCAACATTATCAACACCTCCGGTCAGACCGTTTAGGGCGTGGCAGATCATGCTGGCGTATCCGCCGCGCACCTGCATCACCGGCCCCCCCCCGACCCAGGATATGCAGTTCGGGGCGGCCCTGGCATACTCTACGGCAACACGTTGAATCTGATCCACGGGCAAGCCGCTGCGTTCGGCTGCCCAAGCCACGGTTTTATCTTTCAATTCAAGGTTCCACCATTTGACTAAACCATGGGTGTATTTTTCTTCAAAATCATCCTCGCTAACTACTTGACCGACTACAAATCGGTTTTGACCGTCGATGAAGTCGCCCACAAAGTCGCGATACCATAGACCCCGGGTTAGAATGACATGTGCGATAGCTGCTGCTATGGCACCATCTTGGCCGGGCTTTACCGGAAGCCACTCATCGGCCTTGGCCGCCGTGGCCGACAGCCTCGGTTCCACAACGGCGACTGTGGCGTTGCCGATCGCATCGCCCCAGACACTGGAGTAATAGGACACCTGCCGGTTGGCCGCCAGGGGATCGGCGCCCCAGATGAGGACATAACGTGAATTGACAACATCGTATTGCCGGTATCCCCAATAGCCTTCGGTATAGTAAGGCCCGAACTTTTCAGCCTCGGCGCAGATGGCGCTGTGGGAAATATTGTTAGGCGAACCGATGATCTTTGTCATACGATCATAGAGTACATCCCTCATATAAGAATAACGACCGCGCATGAGCATATACTTATGAGTCTCCTTATTT
>QMMS01000239.1 GCA_003647375.1 Deltaproteobacteria bacterium | reverse complement strand
GGTTTTCCGGAAATACAGATGTACTACCGGTACGGCGGATCTTTTATCGGCACCATGACGGAAACCAACCGCTACGTGGATGCTTATCGGACCGACCGACTCCCGTTTGTGGTCAATCAGTCCATCTGGTTTGAAGGCGAGACCCGCTTCGCGGACATCATACTGCCGGCCTGTACCAATTTCGAACGCTGGGACATCAGCGAATTCGCCAACTGCTCGGGCTATGTCACCGACTCCTTTACCCAGGTGAATCATCGCGTGGTGACACTTCAGCAACAGTGCATCGAGCCGCTGGGACAATCAAAATCAGACTATGAGATTTTCGTTTTATTGGCCAAACGTCTGGGACTTTATGAAGCCTACACCGAAGGTGGGATGAATGAGTATGACTGGGTCAAACGATACTTTAATAATACGGATCTGCCGAAATACCTCTCCTGGGCGGATTTCAAGCGAAAGGGCTATTTTGTGGTGCCCCTGCCTGAAAACTATACGGCCACACCGGCGTTGCGCTGGTTTGCCGAGGGCCGGAAAAGGGATACACCTGACTGGGGACCACACCCCGAAACGCAGATCGAATCCGGCGTCGGCCTTCAGACAGCTTCGGGAAAAATCGAATTCGTTTCTTCCAGCTTGAATCGATTCAACCCAGACGATCCGGAACGGACAGTAATGCCCCGGTATGTACCATCCTGGGAAGGTCATCATACGTCTGAACTTTACACAAAATACCCGCTTCAACTGGTCAGTCCCCATCCGCGCTTCAGTTTCCACACGATGGGCGACGGCAAGGAGAGCTGGGTCAACGACATCAGAGACCACCGGGTACCTAAAGAGGATGGACGCGCCTATTGGATTATCCGATTGAACACCAAAGACGCCAACGCCCGGGGTATTGGTGATGGTGATCTGGTAAAGGCCTTCAATGACAGGGGCGAAGTGATTCTGGCTGCCAGACTGACCGAGAGATTAGCGCCGGGCACGGTGCATTCCTATGAATCCTGTGCCGACTACCAGCCAGCGGGCAGCCCCGGAAAAAGCGCCGACCTGTCGGGTTGTATCAATTTACTGACACCCAAACGCTTTGTGACCAAAGACTCCTGCGGGATGGCGTCCAACTCCTGCCTGATTCAGGTTGTCAGACTGGAAGGGGGTGCCCTATGACTGCTGCTACCTGGGGCCTGATCATCGACGTGGCGCGATGTCACGACTGCAACAACTGCTTTCTGGCCTGTAAGGACGAGTTTGTGGGTAACGACTGGCCGCCCTACTCCAAATCGCAGCCGGACCACGGCCACAGCTGGATGAATATACTCCATCGTGAGCGTGGCGGCTATCCGCTGGTGGAGGTTGCCTACCTGCCCAAACCCTGCCAGCACTGTAAAAATCCACCATGTGTAAAGGCTGCCCGCAACGGCGCCGTTACCATACGCCAGGACGGGATCGTCCTGATCGACCCGGATAAAGCGGTGGGCCAGAAGCAGCTGGTTGACGCCTGTCCTTATGGGGCAATCTTTTGGAACGAAACGGTTCAATCTCCCCAGAAATGCACCATGTGCGCCCACCTGTTGGATGAGGGCTGGAAAGAGCCGCGTTGCGTACAGGTCTGCCCCACCGGTGCCATGCAGGCCTTTAAATTAGTAAGCAGTGAGTGGGAACAGTTGATCAAAGAGGATGGGTTGACCGGCTACTTGCCCGAACAGGAAACCGGGCCACGCGTACTTTACAAAAATTTGGTGCGTTTCACCCGCGGTTTTATTGCCGGCAGCGTGGCTCTTGCCGATACCGATGAGTGTGCCGAGAACGCCCGCGTATTGTTGACCGATGAGCAGGGCCGGGAATTGGCTGAAACCCGGACCAACAACTACGGTGATTTCAAACTGCAGGGTATAGAGGAAGTGACAACCCGGCTGATTGTCGAAATTACAGTCGATGACCTGCCGCCCAGGTTGGTGAAGGTTGAATTTAACGACAGTCTCAATATAGGAACCATCATCGTTTAAAAACCACACAAAGAGGTGACGTTTTTGGCGGAATCTACAACAACCGACTTGCTGGAGGTGAAGGACCTGAGCCTCAGTTTTGGCAGCCTTATCGCAGTCAGCAACCTGTCGTTCGAAGTGCACAGTGGTGAAATCCTGGGCATCATAGGGCCCAACGGTGCCGGTAAAACCACTGTTTTTAATTTGCTGACCGGCGTAATGAAACCCGATGCCGGCTCCATTATTCTGGACGGCCAGGATATCACCCATCTTTCACCGGCCAGACGTTGCCGTGCCGGAATCGGTCGGACGTATCAGGTTCCAAGACCATTTACAAAAATGACGGTGCTGGAGAACCTGATGGTGGCTGCTGTCCATGGCGGAGGCCTGCTGGAGAAGAAAGCCATGGTAACGTCCGATGAGATTCTGGAACTGATCGACCTGACATCGGTGCGCAACAGTTTTGCCGGCAGCCTGTCTTTTCTGGATCGCAAACGTCTGGAACTGGGCCGGGCCCTGGCCTCCCAGCCCAGCCTGATTCTCATTGATGAAGTGGCCGGCGGCCTGACGGAAAAAGAGGTCGAACAACTGCTGGCGATTGTCAAGGAGATCCAGCGGCAAGGCATAACCATCATCTGGATTGAGCATATCATGATGATGATGTCGGAAGGAACGGATCGGGTGCTGTGTATCGCTGAGGGTAAACGGATGCAATGCGGTGATCCCTCCGAAGTGATGTGTTCACCGGAAGTTCTGGAGTGCTATCTGGGTGAGGAGGAAGACTGATGTCGGCCGGTACAGCCATCCAAGTAGACGGTATAAATGTATATTATAATGATTTTCATGCACTGTGGGATATTTCCCTGGAAGTGGACCGCGGCGAGGTGGTGTCAATTATCGGAAGCAATGGTTCCGGCAAATCGACCCTGCTAAATACCCTGGCCGGGCAGTTGAACCCCAAAACCGGCGGTATCTCCTATTTTGGCGAGTCCATCGGTGGCCTGCCGCCCCACGAGACTGTCGCCAGGGGGATGTCACTTGTGCCGGAAGGGCGTCGCGTGTTCCCGCGCCTGACCGTATTTGAAAATCTGTTCATGGGATCCTACATACCCAGATCCAGAAAAAACAGGGAGAAGTCCCTGGACAATGTTTACGAGCTTTTTCCCCGCCTGAAAGAACGTCACAGTCAGATGGCCAATACGCTGTCCGGGGGCGAGCAGCAGATGTTGGCCATTGGACGCGCTTTGATGAGTGAGCCGAAGGTCCTGCTCTGCGATGAGATCTCCCTGGGCCTGGCCCCGATTATCATCAAGGGCATATATCAAAAGATCAAGCAGATCAATGAACTGGGGTTGACCATAATTCTAGTTGAGCAGGATATAACCCGTAGCCTGAAGGCGGCGGACCGTGCATATGTCATGCTGGAAGGGAAGGTCGTGCTGGAAGGGAAGCCGGCCGACCTGACCGAAGACAAGGTAAAAAACGCCTATTTTGGAATTTAGGGAGCAGAAATGGAAGGCCTTGCACAAGATATTCTGAACGGGTTACTGCTGGGAGGGCTTTACGCCGTCGTGGCCATCGGCCTGTCCACCATTTTCGGGATCGTCAAACTGGTCAACCTGGCGCACGGCGACCTGATGATTCTTTCTTCGTACCTGAGCCTGTTTATGGTCTCCGCTTTAGGGGTAAGTCCCCTGCTGACCCTGGTGGCGGTCATGCCGGTCATGTTTGCTGTCGGATATATACTACAGCGGTTCCTTCTCAACCGTGTCCTCGGCAAAGAGATGGAGCCGCCTCTTCTGGTGGCATTCGGCGTCTCGATCATCATACAGAACTTTATGCTGATGGCATTTACTCCGGATGCCCGCAGCCTGATGTCAAGCTTGTCGCTGATGACGTTTTCAATGGGCCCAAACCTCAGCGTACCGGTACTCTACCTGATTGACTTTGGCATCGCTTTGGCGGTCATTATCGGGCAGCACTACTTTTTACAGAGCACCTACATGGGTCGTGGAATTCGGGCCGCCTCCGATGACAAATACGCAGCCCAACTCATGGGCGTCAACACCAAAAACACCTATGCGATCGCCATGGGCATCGCCATTATGACAGCCGGTGTGGCCGGTGTGCTGGTGGGGATGACCTTCACATTTTATCCCCATTCCGGTCCCCAGTACCTGATCATCGCTTTCGGAGTGGTCGTTATCGGCGGGTTGGGCAGCATGAAAGGTACCTTTGCCGGAGGTTTGATTCTGGCCCTGGCCCAGATTCTGGGTGCCCGCGTGTTTGGGCCGGGCTACCAGTTGTTGTGCGGCTACGTGGTATTATTAATCGTCCTGGCGGTCAGGCCCCAGGGCATTTTTGGGAGAGGCTGAAAACCCATGGCAACTCTATTTACAAAGATCAAATGGTCCATTTTGGCCGCAGTAACAGTCGGCCTTGGCACAGTGCCTGTCTGGGGCAGCGATTATGCAATGCTATTCTTCATGCTGTTCTGCATCTATCTTGCCTTAGCTCAAATGTGGAACCTGTTGGCCGGCTATTCAGGCTTGATATCGCTGGGCCAGCAATCATTCGTTGGAATGGGCGGTTACACGGTTGCTGTACTGAGCAGTTACTATGGCATCAACATATGGCTGGCCGCTGGCCTGGGGGGCCTGACTTCCGTACTACTGGCACTGTTTATGTCTCTGTTTATCTTTCGAATGAAGGGGGTCTATTTCACCATCGGGACCTGGATTTTCGCTGAAGCACTGCTGGTCTGGTTCAGCAACTGGGCATACGTCAAATATGGTTCGGGCCTGTTTATCAAACCGCCCAATGATATCACAATGGAGGCCATATATTACGCTGCCTTTCTCCTGGGTGTGGGTTCGGTCGCACTGGTCTATTTGTTGCTTCGTTCCAGACTTGGCCTGGGATTGATGGCAATGCGGGATGATGACCAGGTCTCTGAGACCCTCGGTGTGGAGGTCTTCCGCTCAAAGCTGTACTGCTTTCTCATCTCCGCCTTTGTTACCGGGATGACGGCGGGTGTATTTTTTGTCTTCCAGATTTTTATACAACCATACAAGGCCTTCTCCATCGATTGGACCGTTAAACTGGTATTCATGGTTATTATCGGCGGCATCGGAACTATTGAGGGCCCGGTGGTGGGGGCGCTTATTTACGTCCTTCTATCCCAGTTTCTGGCAGAATACTTTTCGGTGAGCATGCTTGTCCTGGGGGGCATCGCAATCACAGTGATTCTGGTCGCTCCGAAAGGCATCATGGGTACGCTTCAGGAGAAACTGGGTTTTGAAATTCTTTCACCGCGCCGATTTTGATTCAGGTTTCAGGTTGTTTGGACCGAAACCGCCGGTCCGAAGAGATGCTAACCAGGCCAAGCTGTTTGGCCGCCACCCGGTAAACATTCGCCGGGTTACATATACATGGCTGGTTGATTGTCAATCAACCGGTCGATTGCAGAATCAATCCAACCAAAGAGGAGGTTCGCATGCCAAACAAAAAGGATGGAAAAGCAAAAGGAATTAATCGCAGGGAGTTTATGAAAAAATCGGCTGTCGTGGCAGGAGCTGCAGCCGTTTCCGTGACAGGTCTGCCAATCTTCAAAAGCCCGGCCTGGGCTGGCCAGCGCGACCATATCCTGATAGGCCGCCCCAATCCCAGCACCGGGCCGCTTGCCGATTTTGGTGCCCCGACCCCCTGGGTGGATGACCGGGCCCTTGCCAGGATAAACGCCGACGGCGGAATTTTTATTGAAAAACTGGGCAAGAAACT
Organism: Deltaproteobacteria bacterium; assembly: GCA_003647375.1. Next base: position 1,069 of record QMMS01000239.1, on the reverse strand, counting down.
GCCGGTCAAAGTAAAAATAATGGACACCGAGTCGAATCCGACCAAGGCGGCCGAGTTGACTTCCAGATTGATCATGCAGAACAAGGTAGACCTGATGGTTGCCTTTCATACGCCGGATACGGTCAACCCGGTAAGCAGCATCTGCGAACGATTCAAAATGCCTTGCATCACCCTGGATTCTCCCCTGGAGCCCTGGCTTGATGGTGGTCCATATAAATGGGCCTTCCATTCCTTCTGGTCGGTGGAAAAAGATATTTTACCGACCTATGTCGGTATGTGGGAGCAGGTGCCCACCAACAAGGTTGTTGGTGTATTGATGGCCAACGACCCGGATGGCGTCGCCTGGTCGGAAATCTTCAAGAAAGAACTGGGACCAAAGGGGTACAAATTTGTTGATTTGGGTCGTTTCCCATATGGCACTCAGGATTTCAGCAGCTTCATCAATGCCTGGAAAAAGGAAAATGTTGAGATCATCCTGGGAAATACAATTCCGCCGGACTTCGCCACCGCCTGGCGTCAATGTCGCCGGTTCGGGTTCAAACCCAAAGTTGCCACCATCGGCAAAGCCATTCTTTTCCCGTCGGCAGTGGGTGCCCTGGGTGAAGACCTGCCGAATGGATTGAGCTGTGAAGTCTGGTGGAGTCCAGACCACCCCTTTAAGTCTTCCCTGGAGAATGCATCAGCCAAAGACCTTTGTGCGGATTGGATGAAGGATAAGAATCAGGAGTGGACCCAGCCCATCGGGTACAAATACGCCGGTTATGAACTTGCAGCCGATGTCTTGAATCGGGCCAAATCCTTGGATAAGGAAATTCTCCGCAAGGCGATTGCCGATACCAACATGGATACCATTGTCGGGCCTATTAAATTCAATGATCAAAATTATTGCCGCACGCCTTTGGTGGGTGGTCAATGGGTAAAAGGAGATAAATACCCATGGAAGATCAATATTGTATATAACAAGCAGCACCCCGAGATCCCCACAAACGGCACTTTTAAGGTGATCGGTTAATTACCGGGTGATATGAAAAATTGATGTCCAAACACCCCCTGCGCCGCATAGGTGCAG
>QMMS01000238.1 GCA_003647375.1 Deltaproteobacteria bacterium | reverse complement strand
TAAGGTCCCATTTCCAAAAATACCCGCACCCCGTCAGCGTAGGCCTGTTCAACAATGCGGGTGAAATCAAACCCTTGAGTGGCCTGGGCCAGAATTGAATCAGCAGCCTGTTTGGAAGATAGCGGATAAGATTTTCCCCAGGCACAACTATAATAGGTCATGCCTTTGGGCGGGTCCATTGGCAATTCATGCAGCGCCCGATAGGCTTCGGCATTCGGGAGAACCGCGTCACAGTGCACGGTTACGATACCGTCCAGGTAAACAGCATCACACCCCAGTGTTTCAATGATTGTTTTGATTTCTTCCTTTTCACCGCCGATGACGCATTCGCGCAATGTGTTGACGATGAGAAGGGTTGCATATTCATGAGATTTCAAAACAAAGGCCACTGCTTGGGCCGGGCTGTTGACCACCGCGACTTTCCAGTTAAATGTTTGATTTTGCGGTATTTTCCAGGCTTTCCTGATGCTCTTGCAGGCGCCGGAAAGCTCGGTTTTAAAAAGATCGGACGCCAGCATGCGCGACAGCATACGCTCGCGATCCTTCCAGGCACGTGATGCAAAAAGCCCCGCAGATTCTCCGAGACTGTACCCGATGATGGCTCGGGGGTGTATGTTGAAGCTTCCTGCCAGATCGTACATGAGGCTGCCATGCATGACCTGGCCGAATATGGTGTGCAAGGGATCTGAAACAATGTCTTGCTCTGCAACAGACCGCCATCCCGGGCCCCAGGACGTGCGGTATGGCACATAGGCATGTGCAGCAAACTGGGTTTTCAGATGGTCTGCTTGTTGATCCATATCTCTCAATATGTCAGGCCATTGAAGGCCGATATCACGCCCCATACCGAGATAATGGTTGCCGGAACCTGGGAACACAGCCGCAAGGGTGCCATCCATATTGCAGGGCTTGGGTGTGTAGCTAATGGAGGGATGCGTGTCAGATAACACTTTTTCCGGATTTTGGATTTTCTTGCGGGCAAGGTTTACCAGTTTGTCCAGATCGTCAGACGGCTTTATGGTGAGAGCCAGGCCTAATTTTTTATCGGGCTTTTTATGGGGCTTTTGACTTGTTTGCTGATACCATGTGAAGGCAGCCTTTTCCAAAAGACCGTCAGCCGCCAGATGCTTTTTAATGTGGCTTTGCAGTTCGTCAAGGGACTGGGAAAGACGTTGGGGCGTGTCTTCTTCAACCACAAACAATCCAACATCGCGCAGACCCAATGGACGTTGTTTTTGGGTTATTTTTGTGGATGCTGTTTCTTTTTCAGGAACGTTTTCATGGGATTCCAGCAGTACATGGGTACAAAAACCGTCTGATGTCATGGCGCCCACGCAGGCCCGGCGAGGGCCTTGAATCCTGTTTCTGAGCCATGGATGGGGGTCATGGGGCAAATAAAATTGATTGGAATTCCAAATATTTTCAGGCGGCTCCGTAAAATTAGTCAGCGGCGGCACAACTTCATGATAAAGGCTCAAGCTTGATTTAAGCACTGAAGCCAGACCGGATGCCGCTCCGGTGTGGCCGATAATCGGTTTGGTTGACCCGATGGCACAGTGCCTGAGTTTGTCTTTGAAAAAGGTGTTGAGGGCGCCAGCCTCGAGGGTGTCTTCCACGGGCACGCCGCTGCCGTGGGTTTCGAAAAAATGGATGCTCTCCGGCGGTACAAGGGCATTTTGAAAACATCTTGCGAGGGATTTCAGATAAGCCTCTGAATCCAAAGGACTGTCTATCCCACCTCGGCTTGCGGACCCGCTGCCGCGGATAACAGAATAGACCCTGTGGCCCTCTTTCAGGGCATCATCGAGCCGCATCAAGACCAGGGCGGCGGCTCCTTCTCCTGGAAGCGTTCCACAAGCTTCTTTGTCAAACGGGTTTACCGTGGCCTGTGCGCTGTACCCTTTGAATGGATTGCGCATCACCAGATTACGAACATCTCCGGTAAAATCAACAGCCCCCACAAGCACGGCATCCATCTCATCTTGTTGGAGCGCGTCCACAGCAATTCCCAATGCCTTCATCCCGGAAGATTCTTCCGCAGATATCGATATGCTGGGGCCGCCAAAAAGGAATGCCTTAGCCACACGGCTGGCTATAACGCCTGCCAGAGCCCCCTGGGTTCGGTTGCTGGTAAGAGCAGGCCCCATGGCCTCCTTGAGGTGCTGCAGCCATTCCCGAAGATCTGATTCAGACAGATTGAGTTTATAATGGGCATTCCACTCGCGCACCTTTTCATTGAGCATCCACCGGAGGTGAAATTCTGTAGCTTCATAATCAAAATCAATGCCAATGACTGCCCCCATGTTTTCCCTGGACTGCTTTACAGGGAAACCGGCGTCCTGCATGGCATTGAAGGCTGTTTTAAGCATGAGCAGGTGTTGGGGGATGATATCTGGAATTTCAGAAGGTGGGATGTTGAATTCATTGAAATTCCAATTGAATTCATCCATGTAGCCGCCGTTGAGATCGTTGTTCCCCAACATATGTAGGACACTGTTCTCCGCACCCCTCCAACGGTCTCTGGGTCGCGGGCCGATTATTGGCTTCCCATTGAACACCGCTTCCTGAAAAGCCTGCATTGATTTCAATTTGCCAAAGCAGGCGTCCATCCCCACGATGGCAATCGACGCGTTGTGTTCCTGATCAGCTGCCTTCACAAATTCGTTGGGCTTTGTTTTCCCTGTGTTGCTGATTTCCAACGGTGTTTCAGGATCTTTGTCTGTGGGGCCTGGTCGGTATTCCTGGAGAAGTATGTGGGCGTTTATGCCACCAAAACCAAAGGCGCTGACCCCTGCTTTTCGGGGAGTGTCCGGTCCCCGGCGTTCCCACTTTTCCGGATGAACAGGCACCCTGAAAGGGCTATGATTCAGCGGGCTGTTTTGGGGCGGCTCTGAAAAATTGAGGGTAGGGGGGATGCACTTGTTTTGCATGGCCAACAGGGTCTTGATCATACCCGCAGCCCCGGCTGCCGTGAGCAAATGTCCGATCATGGATTTGATTGATCCGATAGCGCATTGCCCCTTGGACCAAGAACTATCCGCCCACAAATCAACCAGGCTTTGGATTTCTGTCTGATCGCCCAGGGGGGTGCCGGCCCCATGGCATTCGATGATATCCACATCTTCGGGTTGCCAGCCAGCCTGATGATACGCCTTGCGCATGGCCCTGACTTGACCCTCGCTGGCCGGAGCCAAAAGGCTGCCGCCCATGTCGTTGGACATGCCAATGCCTTTGATGACCGCATGGATGAGGTCTTTGTCACGCAGGGCGTCTTCCAGGCGTTTGAGCACGAACATGCCGGCGCCTTCTCCAACCACAAGTCCGTCAGCCGTCTTGTCAAACGGAGCACAACGCCCGGATTTAGACAAAGCCTGAAGCTGGGAGAATCCTATCTGTGTGTAGAGGCAGTCCGGTCTGGAAACACCGCCCACCAGCATGGCATCCATCCGCCGGCTGATCAGTTCGTCACAGGCCAGTTTCACTGCCACCAGAGATGAGGCACAGGCAGCATCCAAGGTGAAACTGCCCCCTCCTAATCCCAGGGCCTTGGCCAGAATAGCAGCCGGCAGACTGGTGACCCTGCCGGCCAGGCATTCATTCTCGTTTATGGCAGGGTTCGGCCCCTTGCTTTGGGGTCCAAAGAGCCTGGTTTCAAATGAATGCCCTATAATCTTTTCTGATATACGAGAGGCGCTGTCCGTGGGCAGGGCAATGGCTGCCAGTATAGTGCCCATACGCGTTCGATCTATTGTATCGGTATTGCAGTTCAGAAAGGCCTGACGGCCGGTGTGGAGAACCACATGATAGAGGGGATCCAGGGCGCGAACAAGCTTCTTGTCAATGTCCAGGTCCTTAAAATCATAATCTATCGAATCAAGTAGACAGGCAATTCTTGAATAAGCCTTGTCAGGCGCCGGGGTGGGACTGTACACGGTGTCAGGCTCCACACCCCATCTCTCTTTGCCCACAGGGGCAAAGCCACCCACGCCGTTGACCATGTTATCCCAGAACGCTGTCAGATCATTGGCTTTGGGGAACAGTCCTGCCATTCCGACAATAGCGATGTCAGGCTTGGTTTGATTGACATTTTCAAAATACTCTTTGCCCACTTTTATGGTCCTTCGTGGCTTTCAAATAAAGCATCTACATATACCCGAGCAAGGGGAGCTTATCAAGTTAGAAAGTAAGACGATATGAACATTAGAAGGTGAGAAGGTGAGAAGGTCAGCAGTAAACGGCTTTTCGCAATTAACGTTTGGATGAAATAATTAGACAGGATTAACATGATTTACAAGATTATATATTAATGCTTTCCGCTATTAGAGTATTAACGTCTTTAACCTTATACCTTTTATTTGTTCCTATTTCTATTATGTAAATCCGGTTAATCCTGTCTAAAATATATACATCAAATTACTGAAAACATATCCGCAATAAAAGCGTAATTAACCAGGATTGACTCTTTCTCCATTTCTGTCATTTTCAATATGCATGCCGGCCGGCAGCATTGGAAAGTATCAATATCTGTAAACGTTAAAACGAAAAGGGGGTTCAACATGTACAAAACCAGACAGTGTATTGCATTATTTACGGCTTTGGCCATGGTTATGTTTTTTGCAGGCAGCGTGGCTGCCGAGGCTGGAACAACCATCAATATCAACACGGCAAATGTGGAGGAACTGGTCCTGTTGAACAGGGTAGGGGATAAATATGCAGAAAGGATCGTGGCCTATAGAACCGAAAACGGCCCTTTCGAGGCCCCTGAAGACATCATGCTGGTGGCCGGCATAGGTGAAAAAACCTTTGAGGCCAACAAAGACAGAATCATCGTCAAATAACAATAAATTTCCCCTGCATCTTATGATGCAGGGGAAATTTATTGTGTAATTATTTAAAAGGATGACTCATGGAATATATATACGAGCGGCTGGAAGCCTGGCATGATGCAATCGATTTTGCCAATCAGGTGATTACCCTTCTCAGCGGAACATCAAGAGATTTGAAAAATCGTGACCTTTTGGAAAGAGCGGAGGAAAGTTCAGCCAACATTGCCGTGGCTATCTCCCGTGCAAAATGTTCAAGAACCAGAGACGACATCATCCAGCAACTCTACCTATCCAGAAGATCTCTTTATGAAACAATGACACTGCTCGAGATTTTTAGAAAAAACAGGTGGATAAGTAAAAGACAGTACGAAACTATAAAGGAGGAAAGTAAAGGAATCAGCTCATCCCTCGTAAACATGATGAGAGGGATGATGCTGAGCCCGACACTTAAAACCGCCTGAAAAATATTAAACAAATTCCGGTTAAAAGGAGACATCAAATGGAATTCATATATGAAAAACTGGACGTGTGGCAAACAGCCGTGGATTTCGGTACCAAGGCCATGAAATTTGCAGGCGAGAAATCAGAAGACCAACACCTTTCCACCATCATGCAGGGCATTCAAAAGGGCGCCATGAACGTGTCCACAGCCATTGCCAAGGGCAAGGGGTATCCTTCCAAACATGACTTTGCCAAGCATCTCTATCTTGCCCGGGGATCGGTGTACGAAACCATGACCCTGCTTGAGATTCTAAAACGCAAAAAGGCGATTTCCGATGATCAATACACTGAGTTCGAAGAGATGGGCAATAAGACGGCCGCCATGCTCGGCGGTCTGATTAAGTCGATCTACAAGCCAGCGGAAAGCAAAGAAGGTGATAAGAACAATAGATCGAAATAGAGAAAATTAGACTTGACTTATTGCTCCTATGTTGGTATGATAATTAAATCATACCAACATAGGAGACTATATATGAATACAAAAAAGATAGCCATAACCGTTCCGAAGGATTTGATTATGACAATTGACTTGTTGAGCTTTGAAAATGGCGTTTCAAGAAGCAAATTCATCACAGATATATTGAAAGAAAAAATATCCAAAGATGAAAACGATAGAGTAAAAAATGCATATGATCGTGTATTTTCCGATGAAACCATAGCGGCGGAACAGCTTTCCGTGGCAAAGGATTTTGAATCATCAGGAAAGGAAGAAGGACAGGAATGGTAATTCGTAAGGGTTCAATATACTGGGTTGATTTTTCTCCGGGAAAAGGATCGGAGCCAAAAGGGAGAAGGCCGGGGCTCGTCATTCAGAGTGATATATTGAATGATAGCAAACTGAATACGGTTGTCATGCTATCCATAACATCGACAATGAAATTTGGTGAACTTCCAGGGAATGTTGTCCTGAATAGGGGAGAGGCCAAAATGCCAAAACAATGTGTCATCAACGTCACCCAAATAAAATCTGTGGACAAGACAAGCCTCAAGGAAAATATAGGCAGCCTGTCAAAAAAGAAAATGCTGGAAGTAAATGCAGGTCTGAACCTTGTATTGAGCCTTGAATTGTAAAATGCACATAACAGTTGATGATAGGGAGAAATCGTCAGGACTGATAGAACTATTGGCCAACGCGGGTATAAAGGTGACTATTCATCACCTTCCATGCTGTGATTACATCATCAACAAAGAAATCGCCATTGAGCGAAAGACGGGTAGGGATTTTCTTGTCTCTATCTTGGATGGCCGCCTATTCAGGCAGGCCAAAGCCATGAAGAATAGTTTGCCGCGACCGATTTTCCTGATCGAGGGGAATCCTTTCCAAGTTGACATGGATTTCACCCCTGAATCTATCCGTGGTGTAATTTTATCACTTCAAGTTATCTGGTATATTCCGGTGCTTTTCTCTAAATCAAAGGAAGATACATGCCAGGTTTTCAGAATGTTAGGTGACCAGGAGCAGGCACAAAACAACCTGCTCACTCTCAGACATGGCTACCGCCCCAAAAAGTT
>QMMS01000237.1 GCA_003647375.1 Deltaproteobacteria bacterium | reverse complement strand
GACGGGACAAGTCCGACTTCGCTCTTCGAGCTACGACGGGACAAGTCCGACTTCGCTCTTCGAGCTACGACGGGACAAGAAGGATGGGGTCGATTTTGCCATGTTGTTTACCCTACGGGAAAGCCGGAGGACATCAGATCCGGTGTTGTCGAGGGTTCGCGGTAAACGACTACAGCTTCACCCTCGACGCCTTGGCTCTGAAGCCCTCCGGCTTTTGCAACGTTGGGGTTAACATAATCGGGAGGCTTTCCGGGAAAGAAAACCCTGACGGGTTATCGCCCCTTTTGAAATTGAAAGGAAATTTTACGGGATTATAACCCAAAAGAAGGTTGGTGGTATCCGCGGATGGATAATCCCTGTGCGAACGTGAAAAACTCGCTCCCAAGAGACCGTAATGCCGAACAGGGCCATATCTTTAAAATGAATTTTGTACTTTGAATACCGGATGTGTTTATCTGGTTATATTTACAAACTGTTCGGCATAACGGGCTCTATGGACCTCAGACAGTTTCACTTTCGCACAGGGATCACCCATCCGCTTTCGGGGTTACCTTTTTATTGGTTATAATCCCAAAAATTTATTATAAAAGAATTTGGTTTTATGATACGGTGGGCTGTAAAATAAATACTGTTCAATTGTTGATAAAGTAAATCTTTGTCGGGGATGGTGAAATGATTAAGACAGTCCATATAAACAAATCAAATGAGGCCACATTTATTTGCCCAAACTGTATTAAATCAAAAACGGTAACTGTTTCAAAATACATAAAATGCAACAACCGGACAAAAGTGAAGTCAACGTGCATATGCGGATGTTCATGGACATCCATCCTTGAAAGAAGAAAACACTATAGAATGGCTATAAATGTTCCATGTATTTGCAGTCAGGTGGGGGCAAGGAGATCTTCAGAAGGTTGCGCCATGAGAGTTGTCGATTTGTCATCCAGTGGGTTAAAAATCAAATCTCATCCAAATAGAACCATCAAAACATCCGACTATTACTTTGATGATCCGATTCTTGTTGCTTTTCATCTCAGTGACAAAGGCGAGACGCATATTCAAAAGACCGCATATGCCAAGCATATTAGCGAAGATTATATAGGGGCTGAATTTGATGATTCGGAACAGGGAGACCACACCATAGGCTCCTACATACTAAGTCAAAGACATCATCAAGCGATCATGTGATCCCTCCAATCATCCCCAGTTATCGTAATCCTGTGATAACATCCGGCATTCAGGTACAATTTTGACAGGAGGATAGACATGAATGTTTCCCTTGCTGAAAAAACCGAATACACCATCAAGGAGCCCCAAAGACTCTCCCCTCGCATCACCTGGTTGCGAGACTACTATTTTCAAGGCTGCAAACGAAGCTGGAACAACGAGTACACGGCCTGGTCCACCGGTACCCCCTGGGACCTGCAGTACCAGGAAATGACCTACTATATTGTTCCGGAAGTCTATATGCTCATAGACACCCTGGGCGGCGGCTACCATCAGGCGGCCAGGAATATTGAACTCCACGATGACTTCTGGACATGGCCCCTGCCCCAAAGAAAGGCATGGTTTCTCAAGGAGGTCATGGTGAAACATGTCCCCCAGGAGATGTTGCCCGGAGATCTCATCGCCGGCGCCAGATTCAATGTCATTACCTCCACCTGCTTTACCAAAAAAGAACGTGAGTCCTATGACCAGCGAGTAGTAGGTAAAAAGGGTGCCCGCGCCGAAATGAAATGGTTTCATGACCATGGTTACGGCAATGCCGGCGCCACCAGCGGCCACCTCATTCCCGGTTATGAACATGCCCTTAAAATCGGCTGGAAGGGTATTTACGAATCGTTAGAGAGCTCCTACAACCAGTTAGATCCCCAAAATCAAAAGGGCCAAAAAGGCAGCCAGCTCAAGGCCATGATGACCGCCGCCACCCTGCCCGGAGACCTGGCCGAACAATACACCCGACTCTGCGCGCAACTGGCAACAGAAGAAACCGACCCGGAACGTGCTACCGAACTTTCTGAGATGGCTCGAAACCTTGCAACAGTCCCCTGGGAACCGGCCAGGACCTTCTGGGAAGCCATACAATCCCTCTGGCTGACGCACATGCTCGTCATGAGTGATGAAAACTACCCCGGCCCGGGTGTTTCCTTCGGGCGTATTGACCAGTACCTGCTGCCCTATTGGGAATATTCAAGCAGTCAGGGCATGAATCGGGAGTTTGCAAAAGAAATTCTCAAATGCTTCTGGTTCCACTGCAATACCGCCTACGACGCCATGATTCGCAACGGGAATCAGGGCATCACTGCAGGCTTTGGTCAGCTTCTCACCCTTTCCGGCATGGGAAAAGATGGCAAGGACATGACCAACGAACTGACCTACATGTTCCTTGAGGTCATCGATGAAATGACGCCCATTCTGGAACCGAAACCGAATGTCCGGTTGCACCGCAATTCGCCGGACGACTTCCTGGACAAGGTCATCGATATGATATCCGGGAGCCAGGGCGCCCCGTTTCTGATCAACTTCGATGAAAGATCCATGGCCGGTATGATCCTGGAAGCCAAGAAGGCCGGCATCACCCACCTGATCAACGAATCAAACGTGCATGAGTACGCACCGGTGGGCTGTCTGGAAAATACCATGGTGGGCAATGATCGGTCCGGCACAGTGGATGTGAACCTGAATCTTCTCAAAGCGGTTGAGCTCGCCCTGACCGGGGGCAGAGACCTGATCCCATTTGTCGATCCCATGAAGGGCACACCCGAAAAAATCAAGCAGGATGGCCCCAAAACCGGCGATGCAAGCGGGTTTAAGACATTTGAAGACTTTTGGAATTCATACGAAAAACAGACAGTTTATATCATTGAAAAAAGCGTGGGCGTCTACGAAGCCTCTGAATCGGTTCGGGCCGACTTTCTTACCACGCCATACCTGTCCTGCCTGGTCAAGGGGTGTGAGGAAAAGGGCCTGGATGTGACCCAGGGCGGCGCCGAAATCAATTTTACCACCCTGGAAGCCGTTACGTATGCCACGACCGTCGATTCCCTTCTCGCTATAAAATATCTGGTATTCGACAAACAGATCTGCAGCATGTCTGAACTCATTCAAGCGCTCAGAAATAACTGGCAGGGTCATGAAAAGCTTCAGGCCATGGCCAGGAACAAGGCCCCCAAATACGGTCAGGACGATGATGCCGCCGATGCCCTGGCAAAACAGGTCATGGACCTCTGGTGCCGGGAAACCTGGCAGCATAAAACCCGGTCCACCCATCGCCAATTCAGACCCGGCATGCTCAGCTGGAATTACTGGGCCGGTGATGGATATGTCATGGCAGCCAGTGCCAACGGCCGAACAAAAGGGCAGTTTCTTTCCAATGCCATATGCCCTTCCAATGGTGCCGACATCAACGGCCCCACATCCAATGCCAATTCGGTGGGAAAAGTGTTGGGGGGCAAAGCGCTGGATGGTGAAGGAAATTTCAATGGATATGTCAACTGCCTTCCCAATGGCGCCAGCCACACCATAACCTTCAACCCGTCCATCCTGAAAGATCCGGAACATAAGCAAAAGTTTAAAGCCTTTTTAAAAGGATATACAGAAAACGGCGGCACGGCACTCCAGGTCAACATGCTCGATCCGGAAATGCTGAGAGACGCCCAGAAAAATCCCATGGATTATCGGCACCTGCTTGTGCGAATTACCGGGTACAATGCTTATTTTACGACCGTGGGCAAAGAACTCCAGGATGAGGTGATAGAGAGGGTCAGCCACTGTCGATTTTAGTTTGATTGTTTCAAATTTTAAATGAATATTTTTATCTTTAATATATGAATTCTATCGATTTTATTTTTAAAATTTAAAACCCTTCGGGATCGCCGATCTTACCGCACCTACAGCGTCAGATGCCGTTACGCATAGGCGGCTATAGCAAAACAGCATCTTCCTTGTATCTGCGGCAACCTCGACGATCAATCAAACCAAAATAAACAAAAGGGTCCGAGGGGATAGGCTGTAGGCTTTTAGACTGTAGACTATTAGGTTGCTAACCGCCCAACACTAAACACCCAACACAAAATACAAAGTACTAAATACCAAACACATGAAAAACAAAATCGGCCTCGTTCTCGAAATCCAGCGCATGTCCACCGAAGATGGGCCGGGGCTTCGAACAACTGTTTTTTTCAAGGGCTGCAGCCTCGCCTGCACCTGGTGCCATAACCCGGAAAGTATTTCACCCAAACCCCAGATCCACTGGATCGACTCACGATGTATCGCATGCAAGACCTGTCTCGACACATGTCCCCAAAGCGCCCTGACTCTGACACCGGAGGGTATCTGCATCGATCGTAACTTATGCGATGGCTGCGGTGCCTGTGTCGAGACCTGTCCCTCCACCGCCCTGGAACAATTGGGCCGCCCATGGGCAATAGAAGATCTTGTGCATGAAGTTCTCAAAGACCGGGTCTATTTTGAAAAATCGGGTGGCGGGATAACCGTATCCGGCGGAGAACCCACTCTACAGACCGGTTTTGTGGCCGATTTTTTAAAAGAAATCCGTGCCCAGGGCATTCACACGGCACTGGACACCTGTGGTTTATGCAGCCCCAAAGCCCTGGACAGGCTCCTTCCCTATTCGACCCTGGTTCTCTTTGACATCAAGGACATCGATGCTGCCCGGCACAAATTCTTTACTGGAAGCGACAACCAGATCATTCTGGACAACCTGATGCACGTTTCCCGATATATTGAAACCCATCTATATCCGGAGAGTCTCTGGATCCGGACACCCCTGGTGCCGGGCGCCACGGGCACTGTGAAAAACATCAGCGGTATCGGAAACTGGATTGCCCGGCATCTGCGCGGCCAGGTCAAACGATGGGAACTTTGCAGTTTTAATAATCTTTGCAGAGACAAATACAAACGACTCGGATTGACCTGGCAGTTTCAGGATGAAACCCTGCTGGATCAGGAGCAGATCGATGCGTTGGTATCGGCAGCAAAAACATCCGGTGTCGATCCGGGTAGCGTCCATTGGAGCGGTGCTGTCCAATTGGGAAACTTAGCACTTTAAGCCGTCAGTATCCAAAACCCAACAATTAAGAGCTATTATGATGATTAGAAACAACTTCACCCAAGAAGAATTCGAGGCCTTCGCACCGGCGGAAAAAATCGGCCTGGTGGCATGCATCAATCCGGATGGTGACATCCATGTGACGCTCATCACCAGCATTATGGCTGCGAACCCCGGACAGGTGACGCTGGGCCAGTTCTCCACCGGACTCAGCAAATACTACATGCAGCTGAATCCGGCTGTGGGTTTTCTGGTTATGTCCATGGACAAAAGGCTCTGGCGGGGCAAAGCCCGCTGGACCCACAAGCAATCAGACGGCCCTGAATACGAAATCTATAACAACCTGCCCATGTTCCGGTACAATGCCTATTTCGGTATCAACACGGTGCACTATCTGGACCTTCTCGAAATCAGCAGTGAGGGGAAAATCCCCATGGCAAAAATCATCCCGGCAGCCGTCGCCACCCGCATTGCCAAAGGTGCCGCTATTACCGGAGACAACCAGCGAATCCTCAAACCCTTTGCCGAAAGCCTGTTCAACCAGATGGACGCCCTCAAATTTCTGGCCTGTATCGATCGTGACGGGTTTCCAAAAATCATCCCCGTCATTCAATGCCAGGCCGCAGACAGCCGGCGCCTGGTTTTTTCTTCCCTGGCATTTCAAGATGAACTGCAGGAGGTTACCCCCGAGACGAGCATCGGCATATTCGGACTCAATCTAAAAATGCAGTCTGTTTTTGTCCGGGGCGTTTTCCGTGGATTCAAACGTTATCGCTGGACCAATCTCGGTGTTCTTGACATCGATTGGGTTTACAACTCCATGCCCCCGAGCCATGGGCAGATCTATCCTGAGTCGAGACTTGAACCTATAACAGATTTTTAAATATTCGGGCTAATGCGTGGAATCGTCGAGACCCGCCAGTTCCCGATGCGTGCGCGCTATGCCGGACATATCCTCATCGCCATACCCCCTGCCGATGATGCCGTTTTCGATCTGATCCATCAAAGCACTGGCGGGCAGGGTTACACCCAGATCCCTTGCGGCCTCAAGGGCAATGCGAAGATCCTTGTGGTGCAGCCTGGTGCGGAATCCCAGCGGATAGGTATTGTTAACCATATTCATGGCCCGGTTTGACAGCACCCAGGACCCTGCCGCGCCACCGGATATGGCCTCGGTGACCTTCTGCATATCGAGCCCTGCTTTCATTCCCAGAACCATCCCTTCAGCAACGCCCATAAAGGTTCCGGCAAGAATTACCTGGTTGATGGCCTTGGTAATCTGTCCGGATCCGATACCTCCCACATGCATGATGGTTTTCCCCATGGCTTCCAGCACGGGCATGGCATGTTGAACATCTTCTGCTTCTCCCCCCACCATGATGGCCAGCGTACCGTTCTGCGCGCCCTCGGACCCACCTGAAACCGGTGCATCGATCATACGAATCTCTTTCTCGATAAGGGTTGCGGCCATATGACGTGTGGCCGTGGGGCTGATGGTCGACATGTCGATCAGCAGACTTCCGGCACGGGCAGCCTGGATGATGCCTTCAGCCCCCAATACAATCGCTTCAACATCCGGGGTGTCACTGACACAGGTAATGATTATCTCGGCACCGGCGGCAGCCTCCCTTGGCGTATCAGCCCGCAAAGCCCCTGCATCTGCCAGAGGCAGCTCTTTTTCCCGGGTTCGATTGTGAACAACGACTTCATGGCCGGCCTTTAAAACATTCAGGGCCATGGGTACCCCCATGGTTCCCATTCCAATAAACGCAATTTTCATGTAAAACCTCCT
>QMMS01000236.1 GCA_003647375.1 Deltaproteobacteria bacterium | reverse complement strand
GGATATTGGTCTGATCCGGGAAGTGTAAAAAATGATCCGCAAACAGTTTTAGTGTTTCTATATCCAGGTTTTTATCTATAAATATTTCACGGTTTATCATCTGTTCATTGTGTTCATCAACTGTGATGACGAACCCAATGTATGACCTGTCATTATAGTCCCAGATCAGGACCCGCATGTCGCCACTTTTTTTATAAACAGGGTCACCATATTCAATCGTATTCTTGCGTCTTTCGTGAGCAATTTGTTCAAGGACTTTATCTGAAAAATCCCGGTAGTATGTATAGGTACAACCTGATATCAGATCATTTTCATAAAAAAAATAGGACCTGGGACTTCTTCCTTTTTGTTGCGTCAAGGGATATAAATGGTTTTTTTCAGCATGCATGGTGTGAAACTGTTCGCCAAATTGTTTTAATTGCGGTGGCGCCACAGTCCCGGATGGTCGTCCCGTAAGGTTTTCTACTCTCAGTACGTCTTCGGGCGACATTCCCCAATCACATGCAAAAAATGCACGCGTTTCCCAAAACCAGCTATTATGCTTATAGCGTCCTCCGAAAATAAATATCGCCGATACAATGGCCACAAAAACAATCGCTATTTTGGCCTCACCAAACCAGAACTTCTTTGATCGCCAGGGCCACTTTCCATAATCTCGATATGCATACCAGACGTGCATTGTCAGCATTAACAAGATAAATATTGATATGAAAATAATGTGAATTTTCATCGATACAGCCCTTACGTGATTTTATCTTCAGATCCATGTTCCTTGGCATACTGAACCATAAAATCGACAAACATCTGTCCGAATTTTTTCAGCTTTATGTCGCCAACACCATATAATCCAACCATCTCTTTTAAGGAAACAGGTCGTCTCGATGCAATTTCCTTTAATGTTCTGTCATGAAAAATAACATAGGGCGGCACCTTTTTCTCTTTTGAGATGTCTAACCGTAGCTGTCTCAATTCCTCAAACAACGAATGTGCGTATTCAAGATCGGGTAATTCAGATGATGCCTTTTCATGAACACGCCGGGTTGTTTTTTTGGCCCTGGCGACTTCTTTTCTCAGATAAATTGTTTCTTTTGATTTCAGAATGGCTCTGCCCTTTTGTGTCAAAGACAACCCACCATAGCCTTTCATGTCAATTTCAGCATAGCCGGCTGCGACAATCTGGCGATAAACGGATTTCCAGTCGTGGCTGCTCAATTCTCTTCCGATACCAAAAGTTGATACGCCATCGTGTCTGAAGCCTTTAATACGTTTGTTTTCTTTTCCTAACAGTACATCCGTAAGATATTTTACACCAAACCGCTCCCCGGTTCGATAAATACAGGACATGGCTTTCTGGACGGCTATGGTTCCATCCCATTTTTCGACTTTTTCAATGCAGTTATCGCAGTTTCCGCACGCTTTATCATAAGACTCACCAAAGTAATTCAGTAATACAGGCCTCCGGCAGTTTATTGTCTCACAATACCCGATCATGGCCTGAAGCCGCTGGTATTGTATGCGTTTGAACGCTTCATCACCTTCTGAATTTTCAAGTATTTTTCCGATTGTGACGATATCGGAAAGATCATAGGCCAGCCATGCGCTCGATTTTTCTCCATCACGGCCCGCACGACCGGTCTCCTGATAGTAGCTTTCTATGTTTTTGGGCATGTCCAGATGGGCCACAAAACGGACATTGGGTTTGTCTATCCCCATTCCAAAAGCAATGGTAGCGACCATGATGACACTTTCCTGTTCCTGAAATGCCCTCTGGTGCTTCATTCGAACGGAAGCATCGAGCCCCGCATGATACGGCAGGGCATTATATCCTTTTTTGGAAAGCCACTCAGCCGTTGCCTCCACTTTTTTCCGGGTAAGGCAGTAAACAATACCGGAATCGCCGTGGTGTTCTTGATTTATAAAATGATCCAACTGGGATTTTGCATTCTTCTTGATCACCACGGAATACCTGATATTGGGTCTGTCAAAGCTGGATACATATTGTCGGGCATCTCCCAGATGAAGCTTTAACAGGATGTCTCTACAGGTAACGTTATCCGCAGTAGCAGTCAGAGCGATTCGTGGCACATGGGGAAAATTTTCATGTAGAAGGTTAAGTTGCAGGTATTCAGGCCGGAAATCGTGACCCCACTGAGAGACACAATGGGCTTCATCTATTGCAAAGAGGGAAATTTTTGATTTTTTCAAACACTGAAAAAAATCAGGCATAAAAAGACGCTCAGGAGCGACATACAGAAGATCCATTTCATTGGAAATCAGCTTTTTTTCCATGTTTCGGATCTCGGCGGAATGCAAGGTAGAATTGATATAATAGGCCTTGATTCCATACTGCCTTAAACCATCTACCTGGTCCTGCATCAAAGCAATCAAAGGTGAAATAATGATCCCGACGCCTGGCCGAATCATGGCCGGGATTTGATAGCACAACGACTTTCCACCGCCTGTCGGCATAAGGACAAAGGCATCCTGCCCGGAAATCAGGTGGTCAATGATTTCTTCCTGCTTTTCATAAAAACGTTCAAACCCGAAATAATGCTTCAGAACGGTTACCGGATTTGCTGGGCCTTTACCTTTCGTGATCAATCTTTCTCCTAAGGGCTCGCGAAAAAATAACTTCACATTTTTGCATTTCAGCTTCAGCCCATTTTTGGCCGATGCCTCATTCCCAAAATCCGCGAAATAGCTCGCTATTCCTGTGGATTTGCTCATTCGGATCAGCCAAACCTGAACTAAATCTGAACGCCAATTCTGTTAAGTTATTTTTGCGCGAGCCCTAAGTTCCACTCAAGCGATTTAACTTTTGGTTATAGCAGTTGTCAAAATACCGTTCCGATTGCATTAGAAGGGGTTTCCATATTTTTCCGAGAGACTTATTCGGAACATATTTATCGCCAGTATTTCCTTGCCGGACCGGCTGTGGTTTCCGGAGCAACAAAGGTGGCCATGTCCCCCAGCATCACTTCAAAATTGATCTATCTATTTACAGGATCAAAAACCTTCCATCCTGGCGATGATTTCTTCCATAACTTCGTCGGCCCCTCCGCCAATAGATACCAGGCGTGAGTCCCGGAAGGCCCGCGATATGGGCATTTCCGCCATGTATCCCAGACCGCCGTACATCTGCAGGCACCCGTCCGCCACCTTGTGCCCCAGTCTGCCGGCTACCAGCTTGCCCATGGAGACCTCTTTGGTCACATCCAGACCGGCTATTTTCATATTGACGATATGGTAGGTCAGACTTTTCAGGCATTCAATTTCCGTCAACCAGTCGGCGAGCCGGTATCGCAACACCTGCCTTTTAATCAGCGGTTTTCCGAAAACGATCCGGCTTCTCAGGTGCTCCAGGGTCATGTCGATGATCCGCTTTGAGCTTTCGTAAACCAGGGGAAGTGTCACAAACCGTTCATGTTGAAATTGGCCCATCTGGTAGATAAAACCTTCTCCCTCCTTGCCGATCAGGTTTTCCGCCGGGATCTTCATGTCATCGAAAAACAGTTCTGCGGTATCGCTGGCGTGCATACCCAGCTTGTCCAGTTTCCTGCTGACGGAAAATCCGGGCAGTTCGGTGGGTACCACAAAGAGGCTGAACGAGTGGTAACCGGGATCGTCACTGGTTCTGGCCAAAAGGGTCAGAAAATCGGCCTGGGTTCCGTTGGTGATATAGGTTTTAGAGCCGTTGAGAAGGTAATAATCACCCTGTTTGACGGCAGTGGTCGCCAGCGCACTGACATCGGAACCCGCACCGGGTTCGGTGACCGCTATGGCACTGACCATTTCTCCGGAAATCGCTTTGGTCAGATAGGTCTCCTTGAGATATTCGCTGGCGTACTGAGCGATGGCAGGGGTGGCCATGTGCGTTTGGACGGTAATAGCCATGGAGATTCCCGCGGCATCGATTTTACCCATTTCTTCTGCAAAGACGAGATCGTACCAGTAGTCGAGACCTTGCCCACCGTACCTCGGGTCAAAGCGAATTCCCAAAAATCCAAGATCGCCCATCTTTTTAAAAAGATCGTGGAGGGGGATGATCTTCTGTTCTTCCCACTCTTCCACATGTGGATTGATTTCCTTGTTCACGAATTCGCGAACGGCCTTCCTGATCATCTCATGTTCTTTGTTGAAATAGAGCTCGTTCGTCATTTCCGCCTCCGTGTGAAGTGTGCATAATGCGCTCGCTGTTGTGGTTCAAGGGATCCTATGAACCATTATGCAAGTACGTAGCTCAACCATAGGTCACTTTTATTGACTTTTGAAGTACCCTTATGAAATTCGAGGACCCTGAAAATATGTTTTGCAAAAAGATTCCGAAGTTCGGTGTCCTGCCAATAGAAAAATGCCCGTCCATCCTCCCCCACTGACGAACCATCCCCCTCCTTAAGAGATACCAGTACCTTTCCGCCATTTCCCACCCCATCAAGAATATGCCCGAAAACTGATTCAAGATGCGCGTGCGGAATGTGAACAAGTGATCCGGACAGAAGAATGGCATCGAACTTCTGTTTTGAAAAATCATACGTTTGAAAATCGCCCTCGATGATCTCACAACCCGTATGCTTTCGTGCCAGAGCTGCCAAACCTTTAGACCGCTCGAATCCCGTTACATTGAAACCGTGCCCTTTAAGCCAAAGAATATCCCGGCCGCTTCCACACCCCACATCGAGCAGCTTATCACCGGGTTTCAAATGCCTGATAAGCGGTTCCAAAAACGAAGAAGGATCGATGTGAAATGTCTTTTCGTGATAGGTTGTGTGGTGGTATTGGTAATAATCTACCATTGGAGCTCCTTGATGAGTGCACACGCTACAATATTTTACCGTATGAACAGAGACCTGGAGATCATTGGCCAGTGATGTATAGGACGTGGTGGAACCGACACGGTTTTTTAACAAATCCATCAATATTTCAATGGATTATGAAGCAAACTTCAAAAAAGTCAAGACCATTATGAAGTTTGCTTCAATTTAGTCAAAACCGCCCCTGGTCAGAGAGCCAGGGCAGCTTCCCTGCAATAGTGTGCTTCTCTCTCTTTGGCTACGGAAGTACTTTCCAGATAGTCGTCAAAACTCATGAGCCGATCAATGGAGCCTTCCGGGGTGAGCTCCACGATACGGTTTGCCACGGTGGAGACGAACTGGTGATCGTGGGAAGCGAACAGAATCACCTCGGGAAAAGCCATGAGCCCTTCGTTGAGGGAAGTAATGGCCTCCAGGTCCAGGTGGTTGGTGGGCTCGTCCAAAAGAAGCGCATTGGAACCGCTCAGCATCATGCGGGAAAGCATGCAGCGTACCCTCTCCCCGCCGGAAAGAACCCCGGTCTTTTTCATGGCTTCTTCTCCGGAAAAAAGCATGCGGCCCAGGAAACTTCGGGCAAAGTTCATCCCCTCTTCCGGTGCGTACTGCAGCAACCACTGTACCAGGGGCATATCGCTCTCGAAGAAGCGACTGTTCTCCTTGGGAAAGTAGGAAGTGGTGACGGTCTGTCCCCATCGGAAGGTACCAGCGTCCGGCGCCATCTCCCCTGTCAGGATCTGGAACAGGGCGGTTTTGGCCAGGCTGTTGTCTCCCACAAAAGCGACTTTATCCCCGCTGTTCACCACCATACTGAAGCTGTTGAGGACCTTCTCCCCATCGATTGTTTTGGTGAGGTTTTCGATTTCCAGGATCACACTCCCACACGGGCGTTCCGGTCTGAAGGCTATCCAGGGGTATTTTCGAGATGAAACCGGCATCTCATCCATTGTAATTTTTTCTAGAAGTTTTTTCCGGGAAGTAGCCTGTTTGGCTTTGGAGGCGTTGGAACTGAAGCGCTGTATAAACGCGGTCAGCTCTTTGGCTTTTTCCGTGGCTTTCTTGTTTTCGTTCTGTTTCTGTTTCTGAACCAAACGACTTGCCTGGTACCAGAAGTCGTAGTTGCCCACAAAAACTTGAATCTTGCCGTAATCGATATCGGCAACATGGGTACAGACCTGGTTGAGGAAGTGACGGTCGTGGGATACCACGATCAGGGTATTCTGAAAACGCGCCAGAAAATCTTCCAGCCAGGCAATGGACGTGTGATCCAAGTGGTTGGTGGGTTCGTCAAGGAGCAGGACATCAGGGTTGCCGAAAAGAGCCTGGGCAAGAAGCACGCGGACCTTGTCCCCTCCTTCCAGTTCTTTCATCTTCAGGTGGCACATCTCTTCGGGAAGACCTAGGCCGTTGAGAAGAACCGCTGCTTCGGACTCAGCTTCATAGCCGTTCATCTCGGCGAACTCCGCCTCCAATTCGCCGGATCTGATGCCGTCCTCTTCGGTGAAATCTACCTTGGCGTAGATAGCATCCCGTTCCATCAGGATGGCATAGAGCCGTTCGTACCCCATGATTACCGTGTTGATCACGGTTTCCTCGTCGTAGGCAAACTGGTCCTGCTTCAGGACGGCGATACGCTCGCCAGAGCCTACACTCACAACCCCTTTATCAGGTTCGATCTCGCCGGAAAGGATCTTCAGGAAAGTCGATTTGCCGGTACCGTTGGCGCCGATAAGGCCGTAGCAGTTGCCAGGTGTGAACTTGATATTAACGTCTTTAAACAAAACACGCTTGCCATAGGCAAGCGCCACATTGGATGCGCTGATCATAGGTTATTCCTCATATGTGTGCCCATGAAAGGTAAACCCCTCAAAATGGCTCCGACATACCAAAATATAGGTTTGAACAATAAAAAACCACAGGCCGTTTCAACCCGTGGTTCATGCGACGCATGCTTATAGCGAATCACCTTTACGTATGCAACCCTTTTTTGGCATAAGAATAAAATGTTGTGATAGTAGCAATGCCAAATGGTTTGTGATAACTTACAAAAATAAAATCATATGAACGATTTTATCGATT
>QMMS01000235.1 GCA_003647375.1 Deltaproteobacteria bacterium | reverse complement strand
CAGCAACAGGGACCCCGTGCGCAGGTACAAGAACCCCCAGAACAGCCCGCAAACACCGGCTGCAAGCACCAGCATTACATTGCCGGAGGCGATATGCACCCCCGTGTACAGCAGGGTGGCCAGCAGAAAACCCTGAAAAGGCCCTTTTTCCACCTGAAACCGCCGCTGCAAAAACCCCCGCCAGAACAGCTCTTCACCAGGGCCGATGATAAACGCCATCAGAACGGCAATGCGCATGGGCGCGGCTCCGGCCTTGAAAGCGTAAACATTTTCAATGTTGTGCGCCGCAAAGGGGAAAACCAGACGTGAAACCGTGTTGCTCACATAAAAAACAAGGTAAAGACCCAGTGCCGACAGAACACCGATGCCGATTTTTTGGAGAACCTGCTTTTGCAGATCATGTATTACCGCGTCTCTCCAGCCCGGGTCAAGGGCTGCGGCTATGGCTGTCAAGCAGGCGATGTTAAGGGACATCCACCACCAGAAATCGAACTTTCCCACACCGCGGGTGATGAAAAGCGAGGTGAAAAGCACAATGGCCAAAAGGGTAATGATGTGGGTAAAGCGCTTGTTTCCCATATTTGTTTTTCCAAAAATGAACATCGAACATCCGACAACGTCCAACATCCGACGTCGAATGTGGTTTGTCAGCTTATTGAATTCAGTTTTTCTGGGTATTCAGCTAAGAACAAAGGGCCAAAGGTTCGATGTTCAGTGTTCGATGTTGGACGTTCATTCGGTCTGACCAGGTTTCTGTAGTTCCGTCCTCTGGGGCTCTGGCTCTGTCCTCTGGTTGTCCTGGTCCGACTCCAGGAACAAAAGAAAGAGTCAAGGGCGGAATTGACCCCATTACTTACCGGGATGTATACTGTTTCTGCCAGACTATTCCACGGACGATCGTGGTATGGTCGCGACCAAACCACGATATTGCAAGTAATGGTCTTGACTTCGGCTAAGGCATCATATAAGCTATTATTCATGAAACGCAGATATGAAGCATTGTTGGTAGAACACTTCAAGCATGATAACCAGATGGCTTTCATCGCCGGTCCACGTCAGGTTGGTAAAACAACGACCGGTACCGCATTCGATGCCGGCCATCTCTATTTCAACTGGGACAATGAAAATGACCGCCGCCTTTTTCTGGAAGGACCTTCCGCTGTAGCTGAAAAGATCAGTGTGTCACAGGGCAGGGTCATTGTGTTTGACGAGATCCATAAATACCCCCTTTGGCGAGATTTTTTAAAAGGGTTCTATGATTCATATGCCAAGGGTAGATTCAGTATTGTCGTAACCGGGAGTTCCCGGCTCGATATTTATCGCAAAGGGGCCGACAGTCTCATGGGTCGCTATTTTCTGTATCATATGCATCCATTGTCGGTGGCGGAGTTAGCCCATCAGAAATTTCCTGAAAAGGAGATCAGCCGCCCGCAATTCGTCAGCCAGTCGGATTATGAATACCTGGAACGTTTTGGCGGTTTTCCGGAACCGTTTCTAAAGCACAATGTTCGTTTCTTCAATCGTTGGAAACAAACCCGACTGAAGTTGTTGTTCAGAGAGGATCTGAGGGATGTAACCCGAATCAATGAAGTGGGGCAGGTAGAACTTCTGGCTGAATTTATTCGACAGCAGTCCGGTCAGTTGCTCAACTATGCATCCCTGGCTCGGAAAATTCGAGCCTCACAGGATTCAATCAGGAGATGGCTCGAAGTATTGGAATCGCTTTATTATTGCTTTACGATACGGCCCTGGTCTCAGAATATTTCCCGCAGCCTGCTGAAAGAGCCTAAAACATACCTGACGGACTGGTCCCTGGTGAATGACCCGGGAATCCGTTTTGAAAACCTGGTGGCCTGTCACCTGTTGAAGGCCGTAACCTGGTGGCAGGATTCAGGTCTGGGTGAGTACGGCCTTTATTTTTTAAGAACAAAGGATAAGCGCGAAGTTGATTTCCTGGTCAGTAAAGATGGCCGACCGTGGTTTATTGTGGAAGCAAAGTCATCACAAACACGTGCACTTACCAAAGGCTTGGAATATTTCCAGACCAGAACCAATGCAAGGCATGCATTTCAGGTTGTAGCGAATGCGGAATATAAAAATGCCGACTGCTTTGCGTATGATTACCCCGTGAAAGTTCCCGCGAAGACATTCTTGTCTCAGTTGATATAGTAGCGCTATGAACGCTTTGTGCTGATCCTCGCCTTTCATCTGTTGTCCTGAGAGACCCGTTAGGGGGAGGCTACAGAACGCCTGAATCAATAGTTTCCCCCGCCCTTTACGGGAGTTTGAATGGGGACTGGAAGGCTTAGGACCATAAATGGCCCATAGGAACAGCCCACAGGTTATGGCCAAAAGAAACCGGATATTCACCGGTATATAGGATGATACCAATGAATTCATTGTTTTTTGCTATTTTATTTTTGAACCACAATAGGTGCTTGAAATCATTTTTATGAACAGCTGATCCGGCCTTAATCTCGATGCCGAGCAAATGACTATCTTCCCTCTCTATCAAGAAATCGATTTCGCGCTTTTCCCGGTCGCGATAGTGAAACAACTCATACCGACCATTCCCTACTTCAACCTGTGCCATGATTTCGTTCAATGCAAACGTTTCGAACAGTTTTCCAGAACGATCGGAGTCAAATCGAACCTGGTCCATCTTCCATTTGAGGATACCTGCCATCAATCCACTATCGACCATGTAGAGCTTGCTTCGTTTACCAACTCTGGCATAATCAGTTCTAACCCAGGGAGATACTCGCTCTACCAGATAGAGTGTTTCGAGGGCATTGATGTAGCTTTCAAGTGTAGGACGTTGGATAGATAATCCAGATCCAATGGCAGAAAGATCAATAAATTTGCCTGACCAGGCTGCCAGTATATGCACTAACTCCCGCATTGCCCTGTTTCTTTGAATTCTTGCTATTTCCTTCAGATCTCGTTCCAGGAGGGCATCGATATAGTCATCGTGCCATCGCCTGCGACTCCGTTCCTGAAGTTTCATTGGTTCAGGAAAGCCACCTTTGAGAGCAATTTCAAGCAAGGTATCGCGGTCAAAGCGAAGTGAACTGCTAGAAAACGATTGATCGAAGGCGGATTCAATAAAACGTGGATCACGTTTTAATATTTCACCGTGCGTGAGCGGACGAAGGCGGATTTTAGTAATTCGTCCGGCAAGAGACTCCCTGACTGTGGGTAGAGACTGAATGTTGGTTGAGCCGGTTAATAAATACTGCCCGTTTCGGGGATCTTCATCGACCGCTTTTTTAATCGCCGGGAAAAGAGACGGAACCCGCTGTACTTCATCAATAATCAAAGTGGCGGTGCTGCGCTTGACAAACCCCTGTGGATCAACTTCCGCAGCTTCTCTGAGGGTACTGTCATCAAGGGTTCTGTATTCAGTTTGATCGGATTCGAGTTCACGGGCCAAAGTGGTCTTTCCACTTTGCCTTGGACCGCTCAGCAACAGTACGCGCCTTTCGAGCATCAATTTTTCGATTGTTCGCTTTTGCCATCTGGGATAAAGGTTTGACATGTTGAACTATTCCTCGCGATTTTATCATTATCTACATCGCGTTTTTTATATTATATTAGCCGCGCTATTGCAAGTATTTATCTCGCGATTTTACTAATTAAAAATTTGAAATTGATAATAAACTATCAGGTAAAAATATAACTAACTGTAAAAATACATAATGATTAATTAACGCCGTCTTCCATTCTTCGGCTTCTGTGGTTCCGACCTCGGTCCTCTGGGGCTCTGTAGTTCTGTCTCTGGCGGGAGGGGGTTATGGGGAGGGTGGTAGACAGCTTTTTACCTTAAACCTATGATTTCTACCCTAAAAAAGGCTTTCTTAGTGGTTTTTAGAGTGTAAATCATCGACCATATCTTGGTATTTCAATTGATTGCCTTGGTCCGACCCCAGAAGCTCTGAATTTTGAACACTATTCTGCAGAGGAGATATTGAAGGGTACAAGATGTTAAAATGGTAACTATGCTGCTTAACTGATACCTGCTGTAATGATTTGAGAGGGACGATATTTATAGTGCCGTTCTTTTCTTTTTATCCAAGTACACGACAATACATTATACGCTGATTTTCTTGACAA
Source organism: Deltaproteobacteria bacterium (assembly GCA_003647375.1). The sequence continues at coordinate 2,790 of QMMS01000235.1, read as the reverse complement.
ACCTATAATCTAGCATTAGCTTTGGCACCAATTACAGGAAGGAAGTAATAATTACTTAAACTAAAGGAGATCAAAAATTGATAAAAGAACTGCAAGCAGCAAAGAAGGAACTGAAGGCTCTATCCAAACGCATAGACAAACTGATGGCAGCACTGCAGAAGGCAGATGCTAAGAAACCTGCTAAGGCTAAGGCTCCCAAGAAAACTGTTGCTAAGAAGGTTACTGCAGCTGACACCGTATTCAATGCCATTGCAAGATTAAAGAAAGGCACCGATACTGCAGGTCTGGTTAAAAAGACGGGCTTCGACCAGAAGAAAGTTGCCAACATTATCTTCAAGTTGAAGAAACAGGGTAAGATCACCAGTCCTAAGAAAGGTCTGTATGTGAAGTCGTAGTTTTTTAACTTGTCGTAGCATCGCATCAGCGTAGCATATTGAAACCGATTTTCAAATCCTATAATATAAAGGATGTCCCCTTTTCCTCTAAGCATGATATGGGGCTCGACATATCGACTATATCTAAATATTTCAATTGGTTGTCCTGGCCAGACCCTAGAAGCCACCCCAGAAACCCCGTCCCCTCTCCCTTGGCGGGAAAAGGGGTAGGGGGAATATCAACCCTCATTCAACTTGCCTGAGCGAAGCAGCAATACAGGTACCTCACTGTGGCGGACAATTTTCTCGGCAACACTCCCGAGCAGCCAGCGACCGATACCGCTGCGGCCGTGAGTCGACATGGCAATCAATTCGATGTCGTGCAGCTTGGAGACGCCGAGGACCTTTTCCGCCGGGTTACCGTAAGGTGTGTGAATCTCGACCTCGATATTTTTCGCGGTCAGTGGTGCCTTGATATTCTCCAGATATTCCTTTGCCGTATTGACAACCCTGACCTGGGCATCGCTGGGATCGACACCCGGCAATGCATGTGCTTTACTGACGCATACTAAATTCAGCCTTGCCTTCAGCAACAGGGCAAGCTCTTCTACTTCAATCAAAATGTTTTCCGCAAGTGTTGAGCCGTCCAGAGGCACTAATATTGATTTATACATGATGCCCTCCTTTTGTTTTCCCTCCCAAACAGCCGTTTGATCGAGATGACGATGGCCGGCGCGACGCTTCAGGATAAGAAAATGTTCTGCCTGTTGCGTGAAGGAAGTTTTAGACGCTGCTCAAAAAACTATTCCAAACGGAAGTGTGGATCCAAGCAACCGGCCAGCAGAATTGATCAGGCCTGACTAATCGGCAAGAAGTGGTTTGTACACTGAACGATTGTTCGATAGGGGCCGACATTCGGTGCTGCAAGTAAAGAACTGCATGAAGTATGCTGAACCAGCCAATCAAAATATGACTATAGGTAAGATAACTATTTGGGTGGGATATGTCAATCACCATCAGGTTTGTTGATTCAAGATCAGATGAAAGGGGGACATCCTTTATATTTTTATGGGCGTCCCCAAAAACCCAGAGCAATGGCCAGTAGCTTTTCACTGAAAGTCAGTTTTTTAAACCGGTCCAAACGAGCATCCACATTGGGTTCACCCTTATGTTATAGCCTAAAGGATTTTGTTTTTCGAATGGACACGCCGTTTTCGATAGTTGAGAGAATCTGGAAATTATTTATCAGTTCATCTGCGATGACCTCGGAATAAGGTGTGCCTTGATCGGTGGTTGTTCCCCGATAGTTTACAATTTTATCTGTATAGAATAGATGCGGATTGGTTTTTAATAGCGTTCGTACCTGCTGTCTTATGGTATTATCATCATATCCATCCGATATGCCGTCGATCACGACCTTTGCAGTTTGAGAAGCTTTTTTTTCCGTTCTTTTCTTGTTCCATATGTTTTCTCCAAAGGGAACTGGAATCTATCTGAGGAATCTTATAAACAGTTTTTCAAGCAGCGAATAATTCCGTTTTCATGAACATAAGGTATGATCAACTGGTAGCGCGCGCGCGTCATTCCAACATAAACCAGCTTTTTGATTTGTTTCTCGGTCCATCTGTCGGTATCGATGGCATCCAGGCCAAGCAGAAATACACACGCGTAATCAAAGCCTTTGGCGCTGTGGATGGTGGAGATGGAAACCCTGTTGGTGGTGATGTCATAGTTTCTTTTGGTGCGAGCGTTTTTAGTGGTCCAATTGCAGAGAATGCCCTTGGACGCCATGGCTTCTTCCAGTCGAGGGGGCAGGGGGATGCCAGAATTGCCGTCAGGGTGTTTGGTCGTATAAATGATCGCGATTTCAGAATAAGGGCACCCATCATGTTCTTCGATGGCTGAAATTTTCTCTGGAATATATCTGACAATTGATTCCAGGTCAGGAAATTGTGGGATCTCGGGTTTGGGGCCTTTGAAGTCAAAAAAATCCGGGAACAATTCCAGTTGGGTCTGGGCGTTGCCATTTTCTGCGGCAGCCTCCTTTCCCATAAATCTTGTGAAGAATTCGGTAATCTCCCTGGTGTTTCTGTACACATGTGAAATTTTGTGGATGCGGCCCCTGGCCTGGACACCCACCGCTTTCCATGAACTTCGTCTGGCATAGATATTCTGGTTGTCGTCCAGGGCAATGGTGAGATTGTTGGTTTGGGGGTTGAGCAGCGCGGTGATCACCTTGTACATGGGGTCGTTCAGGTCCTGGCCTTCATCCACCAGGATGGCATCATATTGGGTTTGATGATCTTCTATTTTGTCCAGGGCCTCTTCCACGATAAGATCGTAATAATCCTGGGATTCATTTTCATAGGCAACTGTTTCGCCGATCAGGTCGGCACACAGCTCATAGATGTGCTTT
>QMMS01000234.1 GCA_003647375.1 Deltaproteobacteria bacterium | reverse complement strand
CGCTTTTTGGGGTATGCAACCCCCATCCATTCCACCAAAGCGGATACGGACAGGGATTTTGACGAAGCCGTAAAAATGTCCATGGAACACATAGCGTTCATCGAAATTTGTGTGGGCACCCACAATGAAAACAGCTGTAACCTGATAGTTCAATATATGCGTGAACAGGAATTTGAGAACAGCCATGCGCATATCTATTTCTCCCAGCTTTTCGGAATGAGCGATAATATAAGTTATAACCTGGCCAATGCGGGCTACAACGTCAGTAAATATCTGCCTTTCGGTCCGCTGGCATCGACACTGCCCTATCTGACACGGCGGGCCGAGGAAAATACAGCCATCGCCGGACAGATGAGCAAGGAGCTTGAAATAATTATCAAGGAACGCAAACGCCGAAGAAATGTCCACAATCCTTGATAAGGATTGCGATGGAAGCATCAGGATTTCCGGGTGCCTTTCGATATCGTTGTCAAGCGTGTGCGTACATCCAGTGGGGAAATTAAGGCGCTTCCTTAAAAACCCGAAGGATCGCTGATACTTTGGAGATGTTCGCCGGGTTGGGAAGAAATTTTAGAAAAAAAATGAGAAGGGAGGGATGCGTGAGCAACGATAATGCCGTTCCAAACAATGTGCCTGAAAAATACAAAGAAAAATTGATCCTGTTTATCGAAACTACCGGCGGTGTTTTTGCCGCCATGTACTATAAACCGCTCCGGGCCCGAATTGTTGATCCGGATAAATTCACAACCACATATGTTGTGAATCTGGAAAATGGGGAAATCTGTGTTCCGCGAAAAGGTATCCGAATGACACCTGCAGGAAATCTTACGCTTGATGATTTTTTCGAGTACCAACATAAGAAATGAGGAGACAGCAGAATTCGAACAAGAGCCAGTAGCTGACATCTGTGACGTTATTGATACCCGTAAAATTATTTGTGAACACACATTGACCACAAACGAAATGGCCAAAATATAAGGATAAAAACAAAGGTGAAAGAAGTTCAAAACCAAACGAACAGACGTTTCATATTTTGGCAAAAATGGATTGTATTCTACTGTATAATTTGCATAGTACTCGGTCTGGTAATGACCTTTGGTTCAACCGGCATAATATTTAAGATCTATAACATTTCGGTTTCAGAGGCGTTTTGGGGTCAGCCGTATTTACATGCTGCCGTGTCAGCCTACCACCCCTGGATATTCGCCGTTTTGGGCTCCACAATTACTGGCTGGAGTGTCTGTTTTCTTTTTTTGGCCTTATATCCTTTTAAGCGGTGCGAACGCTGGGCATATTATTGCTTCCTTACTAGTTTATTGTCTTGGGTTTCTCTGGACTCAGCATTTTCATTATACTTCGGTATCAATATCGAGGTGCTTTTTAATTTCGTTTCACTCTCTGGATTTGCAATACCCCTAATAGCAACCTACAGAGATTTCTTCCCAAAACCAAAGAATATCTGAGATATTGCGTATCGGTTTGAAACTTGTGGTATTTAGGTTATCTGTAATTTTATTAGAATAATGACTCATTTACAGATGGTAGTTGTTTCAATCGCTGAAAATTATCTAAACACGATTCTTTTTATAAATCTTCTCCGTGATTACATTTTCCCCGCCGTCATAAAATAACCTTATGTAGTGAGTTCCGGATTGTGGATGATAACGGCCGGACTTTGGCAAGATTTTATCACCACGAATACAGCAAGCCGGCCATAGCATCATTGGAATTTATCGAAAGTGGCGTTGGCCAAAGAAATAAACTTCAATTACTTTTGCTTCAGCAGCCATAAATTCGGGGATCGCTTTACCAAACTTACCTAAGAGCTCAATACGCTCCGAATTCAATTTCAGCAGTAAACATATATCTTATTTGCTGGATCTGACTGCATGCACCCCAAGCATTCTGTTTCTTCAGGTTTGGCCCCATAGAGGTTTCCCATAATCGCTTTGAACTTTTCATTATTATCCCTTGTAGCAATGTAAACTCCGCATGTGCCACAATACAGACCACAGGGAGCCATTAATTCCTTGTTTTTGATCTCGTCTTCTGTCCACCCATCCATTTGATGTGCTTCCTTAGACGTCAGTTTGCGCATGTTGATCTACTATTGATTAAAGTGATTCTGCCAGCTGATTCCCAAGCTCGATCGCCTTGGTTAAGGTTTCATCTTCATCTTGAACCTTACCCTTATCAAAAATTCCAAATACAGCCAGTTCGCCAACAACTTCATACCCTAACGCCTCAATAGGGAGACGCATAGCTTCAAGTGTAAAGCCCATATCCTTTTTATCCACCTGTTCGCACACTGCTGCTATGACAGCTTTACGATTTTGATCGATTAATCGACTTGACCATCCTCTCGGGCGTTTATTATCGAATATGTAAAAACAATAAAGCCGATCAATAAATGCCTTCATCCACGCTGTAACATTATAGTTATGCGTGGGACAAACAAGGACCATTCCTTGAGACTCAATTATTTTTGGATACAGGAGGTGCATCCCATCGTTGAGGCCTTTACATATATTAATCCTACGACATTTTTCACATCCAATACATGACTGATACTGATAATTAAACAACCTCACATTCTCAACAGGGACATTTTTCTGATTTACGCCCTTCAAAATGTGCTTCAAAAGAACGTCTGAGTTTCCGTCTTTTCTTGGGCTTCCGCACAATCCAAATACACCTTTTTCAGGCTGCCAAACATATTCAGTCTTCGTCTTCGGTTTTATTTTTGCTTTCATTTAGCATTCTCCCTGACCTTTAAATTACTGCACAGTACCACTTAGTCCAACCCCTCAGTACACGCACCGCTGAACATCTTCACCCTGCACCAACCCACACTGAGGGCAAACAGTTGTTAAATATCACCCAGATTTACCTCCCAACAGCCTGAAAATCTCAGGATAAGCTACCTCCCTAATCAACCTTCAGGTAAAAGAAAAAGAGAAATTCAGCGTATTGAAAAGCAGTTTAAAGTAACCGTTTATCCGATTGCTATGCTGAAGACGGGTGCGGAAAACGGAAACATGTGATACCTCAGGTTTTCCCAAACCAAAAAAGGAGGTTATTCATGTTCCCGTCTTCCTGGCTGAGCTTACTGCTTTCTGATAAAAATTCCAACCCTGAATCTGATATCCGTTGTCCGCTGTGCGGTGAGCGGTATCGCATCTGCCGCAACGGCCATTATTGGCGCTACCAGTTCGAAGGTGACGACCGGATTGCCATCCAGCGCTACGGTTGCCGTAACCCCACCTGTCCACGCCGGACATTTTCGATACCGCCCCATCCACTATTGCCGTTATGCCGCATTCCGCTGTGCCTTCTCATGGTGGTTTTAAAAAAGCACCGGGCTAAAGAATATACTGTCAATCGCTGTGCCCGATGGCTTAAGCGTAGCTGGAATACAGCCAGGCGGGCATTAACAACCGCTGCCCGGCTCCTGGATTGGTTCGTTCACGAATCAAGCACCGGCGCCCTCCCGGCCATACCCTGTCTTCCCTCGGCCTGGCCTGCTTTTACCCGGGCCTATTCGTACGCTTTTTTCCCAGCCCGAAGGTGATAAATATGCATCAACACAAATCGAGTATCGCCTGACGGCGGCTACTTTGTTATCGCTGGATCTGAAAAATAAAAAGGAGGCCCAACGATGACAGACAACGGTTCAGATACCAACAAAGCCCTGTGGCGGTTTAGCATCATCAGCCCGATGCTGCACCGCAGTGATAATGATCCCGGCCTTGGCTGTATGCTGGCAACACTGTCCGCAAAAACCTTCATTCGTCCTAACGGATCCACAACGCGCCTATCGCCTGAAACCCTGCGCAAATGGCTGTATCGCTATCGCAGCGGCGGGCTGGCAGCGCTGGATAATCAGATGCGAGCAGATAAAGGGCGTCAACAAGTGCCTAAACCGCTGGTGGATGCCATGGAAGGATTGCGTGAAAATCATCCCAACTGGACGGTTGCCAAAATCCTTGAAAAGCTTTTGCATGCCGGCGCCTGGAACGGCATAAAACCCAGCCGTGCCACCTTGTACCGTTTTGCCACGGCAAATAAGCTGCATCGCAATCCAGCTAAAGCCCGAAACACGGCCAGCTTCTCGTTTGCTTTTACCAACTTCGGCCAGCTGTTTTTGGCTGATTTTATGCACGGTCCCAAATTGCGCTGCGGCAGGCACTTCAAAAAAGCGATCCTGCACGCCATTATCGATGATGCTTCCCGGTACGTGGTCGCAGCCCGCTTTTACTTCAAAGAGACCGTTGAAGTGCTGATCACCGAAATGATGATTGCCACTCGCCGTTACGGCATCTGCCAGCGGTTTTACACTGACAACGGCCCTAGTTACGCCAGTGCCCACTTGAAAATCGTCTGCGCAAGGCTCGGCATGCATCTGGTCCATACTCCGCCATACCGGCCCCAGGGGCGCGGCAAGGTCGAACGCCTGTTTCGAACCATCCGTGATCAGTTCCTCAGCGAACAGCATGCTGCCACTATCGATTGCCTCAATCGAGACCTGCAAGAGTACCTGACCGAATACCATCAGCGGATACACAGTTCTTTGGGCATCAGTCCCCTGCAAAAACGTCTGTCCGCAGACAACGCCTGCCGTAAACTTCCCGAGGTGGCCGATATCCGCCACCTTTTTTGCATGCAGAAAAAATGCCGCGTCTACAACGATACCACCATCCGGTTGAATCGACGCATCTTCGAGGTGCCCGAGGCCGTGCCAGGCACTTTAGTGGAGGTCTTTTACCTGCCATGGGATCTGAGCTGGGTCTATTACAGCGATCAAATGTTCCCGGCAAGACTATTGAATAAAACACTCAACGCAAACCGCTTCCAACATCCGAAAGGAGGAACATCATGAACTCTGACAATCGACCGACTATGGCTGAATTCTTCGACTGGCACCATCATCCCTTTGCCGACACACATCCCATTGTGACTGCGTTTTTGTCACAAAAGGATGACCGCATCGCCGACCAGGCCATGTCCCTGCTCGCCCATGGTAAAAGTTTTGCCCTGTGCGGCTCATCAGGCGCTGGCAAATCCACGCTGATCAACTATCTGATCACGGTTCTCGACACCACCATCTACAAGCCCATTTTGATGCACTATGCCGGCTTCAACCGGTCCGGACTGCTCAGGGCGATCGCCGACCGCCTCGGGGTTGATACCAACTCCCGCAGCACGCCCCTTTTAATCCGATTGCAAAAATACCTGCTGCAGCTGTCCGGTGCTACCAACAGTCTCTATCCTGTCCTGATTGTCGATGATGCGCAACTTTTAGAACGCGAATCCATGATGGACCTGTGTGCCCTGATGGTCAGTGCAGATAAAAAAACCGTGGCAGCCTCCATTGTGCTGGTTGGGGATGATACCTTGCGTCACAGATTGCAACTGGCGGCCATGGCTCCGGTACGAACACGATTGACGGCTATCTTTAAAATGAACGCCCTGAATGATAAAGACAGTGAAGGCTTCATCTCTCATCGTATCGAGCAGGCCAAAGCTAAAAAAGATCTGTTCGAAAATGATGCCGTAGCTTTGATTACTGCTCACTGCCGCGGGAACCGGCGACAGATCATGAACACCGCAACCTTGCTGCTCGATGAAGCATACTATCGACAGGAGAATACCGTAAGCGCTCAAACCATGCTTGAATGCGACCTGGTCCAACCCGACGACCGTAACTGAATCGGACACCTGAACATGTCGTGTGTTTTCTTTCTAAAGGCCTGGCTCCCTGCCGGGCCTTTTTCTTTGGTGTTTTAACCTGAGATTATGTTGGTATTTTTGCGTGAGAATCTACAAGGGTTTGGCTATAGATGGTAATGGAGACATCTATGTGCCCGAAGTAAACAACTCCCGGATCCAGAAGTTTACCGCGGACGGTCAGTTCATCACTAAATGGGGAAAGTGGGGTGATGGGCAGGGGGACCTTCTGTGCCCGATTGGAATAGTAACAGATTCAAATGACGATCTCTATGTGCTTGAGGTCTGTGGTTCTCGTATTCAAAAATTCACCCCGGATGGGGTTTCCCTGATAATGTGGGGCAGTGAAGGCGATGGCGACGGAGAATTTGATGGTCCGGAAGGCCTCGCCATAAATCCAGCCGGCAACATCTATGTGGCGGATACAGATAACAATCGTATTCAGAAGTTCAATTCGCAGGGTGTTTTCATAAAAAAGTGGGGGGAACCTGGCGCCGGGGATGGAAATTTTGATGAACCTTCAGGCATAGCTATCGATAGCGCCGGGTATGTATATGTGGCGGATAAAGGCAATTGCCGAATTCAGAAATTCACTTCAGAAGGGCAATTCGTCAAACGGTGGGGCGAATTTGGCAGTGGAGATAGGCAATTTGCATATCCTAATGGCCTATGGTTCGGTGAAAATGAAAATCTCTATGTTGCTGATTCTAAAAATGGCCGCATTCAGGTCTTCACCAAGGATGGGGATTTTATCAGCAAATGGGGAACCCAAGGGGGGAATCCAGGCCAGATGAGTTCGCCAGCTTCCGGAGCAATGGGCGAAAACGGCCTTATTTACGTTGCTGAAAGTACAAATAACCGCATTCAGGTTTTTAAAAAGAACGTGGTGGAATCCAACAACAAAGCGATTATTGTGGCTGGTGGCGGTCCATTTGCCGGTAACAACCTCTGGGATGCCACACAGATGTCGGCCAACTTTGCTTACCGCGCGCTAACGTTTCAAGGTTTTACCAAAGAATCCATTTACTATTTAACATCAGACACGGATCTTGATTTAGACAGCAACGGCGAAGCTGACGATGTTGATGCCGATGCGAACAATGCGAATCTTCAAAATGCAATAACCAACTGGGCCTCAGATGCGGAGAGCCTTGTTATTTATCTTGTAGATCATGGCGGTGATGGCACGTT
>QMMS01000233.1 GCA_003647375.1 Deltaproteobacteria bacterium | reverse complement strand
TGAACTATGCGGTATGGCATCTGACGCCGTAGATGCGGTAAGATCGGCAATCCCAACGGGTTTCAAATTTTAAGAATTCAAATGAATCAAATCCTTTGAAATTCTATCTACATCCCATATTCTTAAAATTTGAAACGCTCACCTTATTCCTATAAATAGGTGGCTGTATGCAGCGATTTATAGACCATGATCTAAGGGCATGGAAAAACAGTTCCAGGCGTAAACCACTAATTATAAGAGGCGCCAGGCAAGTCGGTAAAACGTTTTCTGTCAAACGATTTGCCGAAACCTGTTTTGAGAATTATGCCCTTGTCGATCTGGAAAAAAATCCTGATTGGCACGGGATATTTGAGGAAAACCTGAATGTTCAAAGAATCTGTTCGGATCTTGAGGTATTGTTGGGGAAAAAAATCACACCGGGCAAATCACTGCTTTTCATCGATGAAATCCAGTCATGTCCCCAGGCCATCATGGCGCTGCGCTATTTCCATGAAGATCTCCCTGAACTGCATGTCATTGCCGCGGGGTCATTGCTTGAATTTGCCATGAAGCATATTTCTTTCCCGGTCGGACGTATTCAATTCCTCTATCTGCGCCCATTGAGCTTTGCAGAATTTTTAGCCGCCAAAGGGAATGAAAGCGCCACGAAGATCATTCTTTCCAAGCCTCAGAAACTTTCACAACCCCTTCATGAGCATTTGTGTAAAGAACTTCACCAATACTTTTTCATCGGGGGCATGCCTGAAAGTGTCAAGGCATTTATTGTCTCCGGGTCTCTGCAGGAATCATTCGAAGTTCAAAAAGAGATCTGCGAAACATATCGCCTGGATTTCGCAAAATATCAACCCGGGACGGACTCACTTTACCTGAATTCCGTACTCACATCTGTATCCCAGCATGTTGGAAAACAGATTAAATACGCACGCCTGGGAGAAGGATTCTCGAATCCGGTCCTTAAAAAGTCCTTCCACCTTTTGCGCCTTGCTAACATCATTCACAAAGTTCCTGCGGCCGATCCTTCTGATTTACCCTTGGGCGCCACCGCCTCAGAAAAAATATTTAAATCCTTGATAGTGGATATCGGCCTAATGGGCTATCTTACCGGCATGTCAATGAAATTTGAATATCAAAAACAGAATCTGCTTGATATCTATCGCGGTTCCATGGCTGAGCAGTTTGTGGGTCAGGAAATGATTTTGTCGCAAGACGGCATCATTCACTACTGGTCCCGACAGGCTAAGAGCAGTACGGCGGAGGTAGATTTCCTAGCGGTAAAAAACGACAACATTTTCCCGATTGAAGTTAAAAGCGGTTCTTCAGGAAAATTGAAAAGCCTTCATCTTTGTCTTGAAAAATACAAGAATTGTCCTTCTGGAATTGTTTTTTCATCACGTCCCTATGCTGAGCTAACTGACCAGAAACTTCTCTTTATACCGATATATTATGCCTTTTCAGCAACCGGCGGAAAAGCAAAGATGGAGAACCAATGAACGTCCAACATCGAACATCCAACATCGAATTTTGAATGGGTAAAGATGAAGAAATGGGCGAATGACCTTTAAGAAAGACCGCTCGACTATTCGTCGGTATTTTTTTTCTTTTCATTCGATGTTGAACGTTCGATGTTCGACGTTCGACGTTCATCTTTTAAATGTTTTTATAAAGGAGTTCTATAATTTGAACATAAATACCATTCTAAAAAAAACCATGGATTCCGGTAAAGCTACCCTATCGGAACACGAATCCAAACAAATACTCCAAGGCTATGGTATCTCTGTTGTCCAGGAGACTGTCGCCGAAACTGTGGAAGATGCAGTGATCGCAGCCGATCAAATCGAATTCCCCATCGTTCTCAAGGGTCTGGGCACCAAACTGACCCACAAAACTGAATTGGACCTGGTCCATACGCATCTGAAAACCGCCACCGAAGTCCGCACTGCCGCCGGGATCATACAACGCAATGCCGGGGATGATCTGGAAGGATTCCTCGTCCAACCCCATATCGAGGGAAAGCGAGAGTGGATCGCAGGCCTTTCCTATGACGACCAGTTCGGCCCGGTCATCATGTTCGGTGCCGGTGGCATTCTCACCGAAGCTATCTCCGACGTGACCTTCCGCCTCGCACCTCTATCCCCTGAGGATGCCCGAGAGATGATAGATGAAATCAAATCATCTGTTTTGCTCGAAGACTTCCGGGGTGAGAAAAAGGTCGATAGATCACAAATTGTTCGCGTTCTTACCGGCTTATCGGACCTTGCTGCAGACCACCCGGAAGTATTCGAGGTGGATATCAACCCCCTCATTGCAACTCCCGCCGGAGATCTAATGGCCGTCGATGCGCTGGTGGTTGTGGGTACCAGACACGAAGCAACGGCCTCACCTCCCAGCGCCTTCCAACCTGAATCCCTGAGGCCCTTCTTTTATCCAAAATCCATCGCATTCATCGGTGCTTCCTCCACCATGGGCAAATGGGGCCATATGCTGGTGGCAAACACCAAAAGCGGCGGATATGCGGGAAAGATATATCTCGTAAATCCAAAAGGGGGAAAAATTGTGGGCGAGGAAGCTTATAAATCCCTTTCCGAAATTCATGACCCTGTTGACCTTGCCATCGTAACCATTCCGGCCGGACATGTGATAAATCTGATTCCGCAGCTACAGGCAAAAGGCATCCGGCACATGCTTCTGATAACATCCGGATTCTCCGAAACCGATAGTGACGGGAAAAAACGCGAAAAAGAGTTGGTTGCATCGGCGCGACAGGCAGGAATCCAGATACTGGGCCCCAACACCATGGGAATCTGCAACCCCCATGTGGCCCTCAACTGCACCAGCCTGCCCGTACAACCGAGACCCGGCTCCACCGCTCTCGTATCCCAGTCCGGAAACATGGGCACCCAGTTCCTGGCCTTTGCCGAACATCAGGGAATCGGTATTCGCGCGTTCTGCGGATCGGGCAATGAAGCCATGACCACCATCGAAGACTTTCTGGAAGCTTTTGAATCGGATAAGCTGACAAAAACGGTTATGATCTATATTGAAAGTGTCAAAAATGGCCGACGATTCTACGAAACTGCCCGGCGCCTGGGTAAAATAAAGCCCATTATCCTGATGAAGGGCGGACAAAGCAAAGCCGGCATCAAAGCAGCAGCCAGCCATACCGGGGCTTTGAGCTCGGACACCAGGATTTTCAATTCGGTTTGCAGGCAGGCAGGCATTGTCAAAGTGGAACAGTCCATGGATCTGCTCGACCTGGCTGCGGCCTTCTCTTCTCTGCCGTTGCCCAAAGGTAACCGTGCCGGTATCGTAACCCTGGGAGGTGGTTGGGGCGTCGTCACCGCAGACCTGTGCAATGAATACCATATCGATGTTCCGGACCTCTCCCCTGGTCTCCTCGAACAGATCGACACGTTGCTGCCTCCCTACTGGAGCCGATCGAACCCCATCGATCTCGTGGGTGAACACGACGAAAACCTGCCGCTGACGATTATTGAAGAACTTTTAAAGTGGGACGGCTGTGATGCCGTGATCAATCTCGGTATCATGGGCCGGAAACACCTGGCCGGTCTTTATACCGACGCTGTCTTGAAATCAGATCCCATGTACGAACCCGCGTTTTTAAACAGCATCAAAGAGGCGCTGGAGACATTTGAAAAGAGATATGTCGATAAAATCGCCGGGCTCATGGAGATCTACCAGAAGCCCGTTATCGGCGTCTCCCTTTTGACGGATGCTATGGACCGTACCACTTATATGGTTGAAAACTGCCCCTTTAAAGGGGTATTCTACACAACCCCGGAACGGGCCGTTAAAACGCTGGCCAAAATGGTGGAGTATAGTAAGTACAAAAACAAAGGGTCCAAGGATTCAAGGGTTCCAGGGATCGAGGGTGGCTGAGAGCTATAAGCAGACAGCAGCCTCAAAGCATCCTCGCTTCCCAGCATACTAGGGTTTGAAGGGTAAAACACTGAACAGTAAGAATTAAAGAACAGGCTACCGGTTGAAGACTGTTAGGCTATTCGCAGTTTGCAGCCTAATAGCCTAACAGTCTAAATACCTAATAGTCTCCCATCAGGTGAAGCCTGGAGGATTATGTACAAGAAATATTTCAAAACATTCGACTTCGAAGTCGGTTATCTCATTAAAAGTCCCTGCAAAGACTGCAGACACTATTGCATCTTCCCTCGATGCATCGCTGAATGCACACTATTGGACAAAATACATGATGTGCTGTCGACGGTGGTTTCCAGCTCACGATGAATCTATAGGCAGTAGACTATTAGGCTGTTAGGCTGTTAGCGGTCTACGGCCTAACAGTCTACAGCCTAAAAAGCTACAGCCTTTTGTGTAACTTCGCTACCGCTTCAATATGATATGTATGCGGAAACATGTCCACCGGCTGCACTTCCAGCAAATCATAGACCTCCGATAGAAGGGCAACATCTCTTGCCAGAGAGGCCGGGTTGCAGGAAACATAGACAATCCGCTCGGGTGCCAACCTGAGAACCTGCTGGATCACGTCCTTGTGCATCCCCGCCCTTGGGGGATCAATTACCACAACATGGGGTTTTTCAGTGAGCTGTGGAAGTTTATCCTTGATGTCTCCCTGGACAAACCGACAATTGGATATATGATTGATCCGGCAGTTCCTTTGGGCATTTTTCACGGCAGATTCAACTTGTTCAATACCGATAACATGTTTCGCCGAATCCGCCAGATAAATGCCGATCGTCCCGGTACCACTGTATAAATCGAGAACGGTTTCATGTCCCTGCAGATCCGCATACTCCTTGGTCTTGTCATAGAGTGTTTGGGCGCCGAAACTGTTTGTTTGAAAAAAAGAATTCGCAGAAATGATGAATTCGTAAGGCCCGATTCTTTCTTTGAAAAAAGGTTCCCCGGCAACCAGCACTTCGGACTCTCCAATGGCAACACTTGACTTTCTGGCGGTAATATTATTGACAACCGAGACAACATCGGGATATTGCTCCATCAATTGGTTTGCCAAGGATTCCATGGCTTTGGTATTCTCGGAACTGGTGACGATATTGACCATCCAATGGCCATAGAAAGCTGAATTTCTGAGCATGACAAAACGCCAGTAACCGGCATGGCTTTTCAGTCCGTATGGAGGTAACTCAGAGCACCTGATGGCCTGCCTGATATATGCCAGGATGTCATTCCCCAACGGCGGATGCAGCAAACAGACTTCCGTATCGATCACCTTGTTGAAGGTACCCGGAACGTGCAGTCCCAGAGCAAAGCTTCGATCCAGGTCATCTCTATCCATCTCGTTCGGCAACACCCATCGCCTGTCCGAACACGAAAATTCCATTTTGTTTCTGTACCCAAACAACCTCTCAGATGGAATCGTCTCATGAACCAAAACAGCCTCGATCCGGCCAATATGGGCCAGGGCTTCCGCCACATGCTGCCGTTTGTAGACAAGTTGCTTTTCGTAATCCAGGAATTGCCACTTGCAACCACCGCAGTAACCACTGTAGGGGCAGGGCGGATCGATTCTGTCGGAAGAAGACGCCAACAGCTCTAGAACCCTTGCTTCGGCATAATTCTTCTTTTTCCGGGTAATCCGGGCCTGTACCACATCACCGGGTACAGCCTTGTCGACAAACACGGCAAACCCATCCGGTTTTGCAAGACCTTTCCCACCAAAAGCGATGTGGGATATTTCCAGGGTAATTTGTTGACCTTTTTTTAGTGACATAATAATAAAATTAGTTCCTAATTTTATTTGACGCGGCTTCGCCGCTTATAATATTACTCTGGCAGTTAAATACCTCAAGGTTGTCATTCCTGCGGAGGCAGGAATCCAGAAAAACACTGGATGCCGGATCAAGTCCGGCATGACGAAGCTTGGTTATTTTGTCACCGTTTGTAATATTTCGGGCCGATAACCAATACAAAAGAATCTCTCGAAAAGCCGAGAGGTGATGCTGACGCGACCGTGAAACTGTCTGAGATCCTTAGAGGCCGCTATACCGAAAGCTTGAAATAACGCCCAAGAAATCACATTGAGTTGCATGATGACAAAAACTCACTCATTTTCAGGTTCCCGGCAGATAACGTTCAAGTCTGATGGTTTTACCCTGACCGGGACACTCCATCTGCCCGAATCCCACAACCCGCCCATCGTTATCGGCTGTCATGGGCTGTTGAGCAACAGTGATTCACCCAAACAGATCGCCCTGGCAAAACACTGCGATGCTGCCGGATTGGCGTTTTTCAGATTTAACCATCGGGGATGCGGCGATAGCGAGGGCAATTTAGAGAAAGACACATCTTTTCAAGCCAGGTGCCGAGACCTGGGGTTTGCGTTAAGAAAGATTCATTCCCTGGACTTTGTGGGAGATCGCATCGGACTCTTCGGTAGCAGCCTGGGCGGGTCGGTTTGTCTCGACATCGCCGGTTCTCATAGTATCCAAGCCATCGTAACGTTTGCAGCACCGTTACACAGCCGCCTACCCGGTAAATTAACAGCGCTCCCGAACCTTGCATTCAATCTGTCAGGCGGTCTTTCCGGTATCAAGAACATCCACATATTTCATGGCGATGCCGATGATACGGTGCCACTGTCACAAGCACGATCTATTTATCGGCAAGTTGCAGAGCCTAAGAAACTCACCATTCAGGAAAACGGTGATCATCGCATGTCTGGTCGATCCCATCAAAATACCTTTTTAGAGATCGCGGTTCAATGGTTTAGTAAATACCTTCAATAAAATCGCTTCGCAATAATATTGAAGGTATTTAGACTGTAGGTGTTCAGGCTGTAGGCTATTAGGCTGTAAACCGCTAACAGTCTTTTAGCCTATAGCCTACTGCCTACTACTTACTGCCCCGAACTTACCCTCGGACCCTGGAATCCTCGACCCCTGAAACCCTATTACTTAAGAAGCTTACTGACGGCTTGACCACGCCACTTTCCTCTTCCCGAAGGCGTAGGGATATTATCCACATCCAGTTGGCGGGC
>QMMS01000232.1 GCA_003647375.1 Deltaproteobacteria bacterium | reverse complement strand
CTGGGCAGTGTGCTCTGAGGCTCTCCCAATAAGAACTTGCCGGCGGAGATCCGATTTTTGAGTAAGTTAGCTATTTCGCGTGCCCTGACCATACTTGAAAGGGGAACTGTGGGAATACGTTTGCCCTCCACCTCAATGGCACCACTTTTAAGTTCCGCATAGCTGACCTTACCGTAATTACTGGGCTTTCCCTGGGGGTAATCCTTTCCGTAGTCGATGACATGCGTGTACAAATCCTCGTCGGAAATAGATGTGTATTGTGCCATCTCTTCATTTAAAATCGGTATGGGGACACCAAGCCCTACGGCAAGGGAACATCCGTATCCCTGAATGCTGACGCCGATAAGCCATTTGGGATGCATTTTCTTAAGATCGCCCATGACAAACAACGTGCCGGCAGGTGTTACCGGAACACCTTTTCGTGTTCTTTTGGCTGACGGTTTGTGCTGGGTTCCGTTCCAGGTGACAAACCCTTCCGCACCCCCTAAAAAGATACGTGTCCCAAGCCCGATGGTTTTATAGTAGGGATCGTTGAACAGGGGACTCAACTGACCTGCAGAACAGTAATTGGCATTCCCCATGCGCGGTTTGAGTGCACCCATGTAGGTATAAACGGTCTTCTTGGTGGTATTGATGGCACAATTATAGTTTTGATACGCATTTCTGGGATTGCACAGCATAGCGTTGGGAAGGGTTTTAAGCGTGACTTTTTTTTCGATATTTTTGTTTGGATAACAGTCCGTACCATAGGAAGTTGCCTTGAGGTGAACGGTTTTACCGGCCACCAGATCGTGAATGACATGTCCGCCCCCGTAACTGAAATCGCCGGGATAAACCTTGTTCAAAGGGTCGTCCTCGCACGGTTCAGTTGCACCGATGTAGCAGTCGACGGCTGCGATGCCGGCATAAGCGGGCACGTTGTTTAGCCAGACTTTGGAGGCCTTTATTCCAGGGGCGGAATGGCCAAAATTAATAAAAGCACCGGAGGAACACATGGGAGCGAAGGTCCCGGTTGTTACCACATCGACATGCCCGGCAGCATCAACCGGTCCCTTATCCTTGACTATGCCGATCATCTCTTCGGCGGTCACCACGACAGCATTCCCCGCCTGTATCTTCTCATTGATCTGTTGATATGTTTTGTTTATGGTGAATTTCTTCATTCCCCTTCTCCCGACCATTCGATTTTATTTGAAACGCTCACTTTTAGGTGTAATGTTATTACGGATCCATGTAGCGTCCCACCACTCAATCGGATCGACAAAGGTGCCGCTTATCAGGACGCTGTAATGTAAATGATCTCCCCCGGCAAGACCTGATTTTCCGGTGTTGCCGATGATATCCCCCTTTTTAACCATCTGCCCGGTTTGTACGTTGAAACCGCTGAGGTGGGCGTACATGCTGAAAAGTCCAAAACCATGGTCGATGACAACGATCCGCCCATAAATTCCCAGAGTCTCGACATAGATCACTTTGCCGGAATTCGCAGCCGGGATCGGTGACATGGCTACCGACGCAAGGTCAATACCTAAATGAGTCTGTTTGTCAATGGTTTTACCATTGTACTGATATGTGCGCCGATCCCCGTAACCGGATCTTGTTGCCGATTTCGGGAGTCGCAGAAAGGTGCCGTTCCAGTACTTGGCAGGATCACTTTGTTGCATCAACTGCTTGAGAACGGCCCTGTTTCGTGCTCTAATTTCCCTGTTGATAAAGAGAAAATTGTCTAAAGGGGATTCCAGATTTTGGCCCGCCAGTGCCTTTTGGAATTCCGGCAGTTTCCCCAGGATGAACTTGTCGCTGATCCGAATGGTATCCTTTTTAAACTTTTTGGTTTTTATGTAATGGGGAAACCCTGTTTTTGTTTGATTGCCTGCGCGATCTTTTGCCAGGAGATATATTTCGGTTCCTGAGTGCTGCTGGTCGTTCAGCGCAAAAAAAGCGATCCGAGTCTCAGCCTTTTCCCCTAAATCGGGATATCCCGGATAAAACTGGTCTGCCACCTGGACACCGCTGATGTCGCAAGGTTCAGACAATGTATAAGCAACCGCGTTGCTGCCACCAGGGCTGATGTTGTGAGAGCGGGTCAACGCCCTGACAATGGGCGCCTTTGTATCGATAATAATTTCCTTTTCAGAATAAGCCCGATTCCCTTTTCCCCATGATCTCCAGGAATAATCCACCGCCATCATCCGAAGCATGGCGTTACCGTCCTTTAAACCCATTTTTTGAGGCTCTATCTTGATACGGATGGATTCGGACATGACGGAGCCCTTATGCAGGATTCCGGAGGCCGGGAAGTCTTTTTCCAGGAGGGTCGTTTCCTTCCCGTCTTGAAGAATGGCAACCCAGAATCGCTTCAAACCGCTCTTTTGATCCCCAAGGGTAATCTCCATCTCTTTATCCATACCAATGAACATGGAGGAAAGTTCAAATTTAACGCTGGGCTGTTCACTCTCCATGCGTATAACAAGCGCCACCAGCATTGGAAGGAAAACCAGGATGCAGGCAATGATCACCACTTTGGGATTTAATCTTTTATTTTTCAATAGGTTATGAGCTCCTTTCACGTAGAATATTGCGCCGGAACAATACCAGTTAAATCGCGGCTTATCAAGGGCTCTTTTTCGTTTCTTGACTTTTAGCCCCATGCACGATAAATATATTTCATGCGATACCAAGGTATCATTAACCTCTACCAACACATGTTATATGGATTGGAAAAGGCAACGAAATAAAATCGTTTTTTGATTTTATTTGGAGACCTCGTTGGCTCTAAATCATTCACGGCAGAGAAGCATCAAGCTATTTTTACTAATCACCCTGTTTCTCGTCTTTGGGGTTGTAATAACCGTTTTTATCGGTTATCGAACGGTTTCCAAACCGCAGGAATTGATCTTGTCTTCGCTGGTTCAGGATGATGCCACATTAGCCATTGACAGGGTTCATCAGACATCGACGAAAAACGGTATCAAAGAATGGAGCCTTGATGCAGTGTCTGCCCAGTTTATAGAAAAAAACAGGCAGGCGGTTTTTGACGAACTGTCGGTGACCTTTTACATGGAAAACGACACGTCGGTCAAATTGTCTGCCAACCAGGGCTATCTTAATACCGACACCAAAGATATTCGCGTCGATGGTGATGTTATTGCAGACGACGGAGAGTTCAAAATCCTGACAGAAACCCTTAACTATGAACACGAGGGACGTGTTCTTGTGACCACAAAACCCGTGCAGGTCCTTGGCAGCACATTTCGCGTGAACGCAGATTCCGCTTCGTACGATTTGACATCACAGAGAACGACTTTTGATGGAAAAGTAGAGGGAACTATTTTTGACAAAATTAAATTATAAATGCCCTGCCCTGTTTTCCTTCTATTTTGCAGGCATGCTTGTCCTGATGATATTATGCGTTATGTCTTTTCCCGCAGATGCCCAAGATGCCGCCGCCGGAAAAACCTTACCTGAAGCAGAAAACCCTATTCACATTACAGCTGACAGCTTGATTACGGATCCCCGTAATAAAACTGCCGAGTTTGTCGGCCATGTTTTGGCAACCCAGGGCCATACGACAATCACATCCGACAGGCTCAAGGTTTATTACAGGGAAGAGTCCCAATCAGAATCCACCTCCGGCATGGATGTCATCGTTCGCATCGTTGCCCAGGGAACGGTTACGATGGTCCTTGAAGATCAGATCGCCCATGCCGAGCATGCCGAATATATTGCAGACAAAAGAATTGTGATATTTACCGGATCGAACTCAAGAATCGTCAAAGGAAACGACTCTATTTCCGGGCATAAGATTACACTCTACAGGGATGATGGACGCATCCATGTAGCTGGAACCCGGAAAGAACCCGTGGAAGCTGTTTTTTATTCGGATGAAAACCTTTTGGGCGTTCCGGAAAAGAAAAATTAATGGCTGCGCTAACAGTTGAAAACCTGGTTAAAGCATATCGTGGCAGGAAGGTAATCAACGGCATCGACTTGAGTGTCCAAAGCGGTGAAGTCGTCGGCCTGCTGGGCCCAAACGGGGCCGGCAAAACAACGACTTTTTACATGACAGTCGGGATGGTAAAACCAGACGGGGGCAAGGTGTTTCTCGACCAGAACGATATTACACGGATGCCCATGTACCAAAGAGCCAGAAAAGGTGTCGGTTATCTTCCACAGGAAGCTTCCATATTCAGAAAATTAACGGTTAGGCAGAATATCATGGCAATTCTTGAGACCCTTTCGATTACAAAAGAAAAACAAAAGGAACGTGCATCGGTTCTGTTGGCGGAACTGGGTATCGATCATCTTTCTAACCAGAAAGCCAGCGTTCTTTCGGGTGGGGAAAGAAGACGCCTTGAAATTACGCGCTGCCTCGTCACCGACCCGTCTTTCATCCTGCTGGATGAACCGTTTGCAGGCATCGACCCGTTGGCGGTGATCGATATAAAAAAAATCATCGGCCACCTAAAGGAAAGAAATATAGGCATCCTGATATCGGATCATAATGTGCGTGAGACCCTTGAGGTTTGCGATAAAGCGTATATATTAAATGATGGTGCGGTTATTGAGTCCGGTCCTCCGGACCACATTGCATCCAGCGAAGTCGCCAGGCGTATCTATCTAGGAGATGAATTTACACTTTAGAGCGACGTCGTCGCATTTCATAAAATTCGTGGAATAAATTTAAAATGGCAATTGAACTCCGACAACAGCTGAAACTGACGCAGCAGCTTATCATGACACCGCAGCTGCAAATGGCCATAAAACTTCTCCAGCTTTCGAGGTTGGAGCTCGTCGAAAAGATCCAACAAGAGCTTGAAGAAAATCCTGCGCTTGATGAGGTACAGGAAACGCTATCCCCGGAACCCACCGCTGAAAAGACAGAAGTGGATTCCGAGGTGTCTGAACAGACCAAGGAAGTAACCTTTGAAGATAAGATCAATGAAGATATCGACTGGAGAAACTATATAGAGGAATATAACTCTCCCGGAAGGATGCCGATGGAAACGGAAGGGAGAGAATCACCCCGTTTCGATTCGTTCATATCAAAGAAAGAGTCCTTGAGCGATCATTTGCTCTGGCAGTTTTTAATGACATCTCCTGATTCAGACTCCGAGAACATCGGTAGCCTTATCATTGGAAACCTGACCAAAGATGGCTACCTGGATGTATCGCTGGATGAAATTACAGAAACGAGCGGAAGACCTCGTGAGATGGTGGAACAGGTCTTGGCCTTGTTGCAGACCTTTGATCCGATTGGTGTCTGTGCCAGAGATATCAGTGAATGTCTGCTGATTCAAATCAAACATCTGGGCCTTGGCGATAACAGCATTTTGAATGATATTGTCGAAAACCATTTGCATCATCTTGAAAATAATAATTATCGGGCTATATGCAAAGCGTTGAAAGTTCGGATGGATGACGTGATTGCAGCCGTTAATGTTATCAAGGGCTTAGAGCCGAAACCAGGACGCGAATTCAGCGAATCGGATGTCCAGTACATAACGCCCGATATCTACGTTTACAAATCTGAAAACGATTTTGTGATTGTTCTCAATGATGACGGACTTCCAAAGCTCCAGGTGAATTCGTACTATAAAAAAGCCATGGTGCGGGGCGATAAAATTTCCGCCGAAACCAAGGAATATCTTCAGGATAAACTCCGGTCCGCTGCATGGCTTATCCGCAGCATTCATCAACGGCAGAAAACTATCTATAAGGCCATGGAGAGCATTCTGAAATTTCAACGGTCCTTTTTTGAAAAAGGTATCACCCATCTGAAACCGATGGTTCTTCGCGATGTTGCTGAGGATATTGAAATGCACGAGTCAACCATCAGCCGTGTTACAACGAATAAATACGCTTATACGCCCCAGGGCATATTTGAATTGAAGTACTTTTTCAACAGTTCCATAAAAAGAATCCACGGCGAGGCTATTGCCTCTGCCAGTGTTCAGGCTAAAATTAAAAAAATCATTGAAGGCGAGAATCCTAAAAAACCATTCAGCGATAGTAAAATGGCAGAAATGCTGAAGGATCAAAATGTCGATATTGCCCGCAGGACGGTTGCAAAATACCGCGAGGTGCTGGGTGTGCTATCATCAAACAAACGCAAACAATTCTAAGGAGATTTCATATGCAGACATCTGTTACTTTTAAGAACATTGATTCCTCCGAAAACCTGAGAACCTATGTGTCCGATAAACTTGACCGGTTTGACAAGTATCTCTACAACCCTGCCGAAGCCAGCGTGGTCCTGTCGGTAGAGAAATTCAGGCATATTGCAGAAATCAACATCAAAGGGGACCGGCTGAATGTCAATGGGAAAGAAGAGACCGAAGATATGTATTCGGCCATTGACATGGTCCTGGACAAGCTTGAAAAACAGATTAAGAAAAGTAAAGAGAAATTAAGCGATAAAAGATCCGGATCCAAATTCAGAGGCAGAGATGCGATCTCTGCAGACCCTTTCCAGGGTGAAGATGATTTTGAAAGACAGGTTAAAATCCAACATATTGAATACAAGCCCATGGATGTTGACGAAGCTGTCATGCAGATGGAACTGGTTGACAACAACTTTCTTGTTTTTTCCAATGCAAGGGACAGTCAGATCAATGTCCTGTATCGGCGCAAGGACGGACATTACGGACTTATTCAGCCCAATAGCTGAACCGGGATAGCGAGTATATGATGAGAATACTTGAAGCACTGAACAAGAATGCCATTATCGACGATTTACAGGCAAAAGACAAAAAAGGCATTCTGGAAGAACTCGTCTCCCCTCTCGTCGAGACCACGGGGATTGATCAGGAGACCCTGGTAAAAGTGCTCATCGAAAGAGAGCGACTCGGCAGTACTGGTATCGGAGGCGGTGTCGGCATTCCCCACGGCAAACTGGATGACCTGAAATCCATCGCTTTGGGATTTGGTGTCAGCAGGAGCGGTGTAGACTTCGAATCCATGGATGGAAAGCCGACTCATATATTTTTTCTTTTACTGACGCCGGAAAAT
>QMMS01000231.1 GCA_003647375.1 Deltaproteobacteria bacterium | reverse complement strand
CACTGTCTGATATTTCGATGATAATCGTTTTGTCTGTCATGTCATTTCCTTGGGTTTGGTATTTGGTTTTAGGTTTTAGGTAAGTTACGAGCAATGAACTAAAAGTAAGATCATACCATTCAAACGACATAGGAGCGACAATGTCGCTTATGATAAAACCTGAATTGAGCGATTTTTATCTCGATCTGCACCGATCTCTTGCGGATCGAGGGTCCGCAAAAAGCCTCGACAGATCCACGGGTATGCCTGTGTTTTTTGCGAACCCTTCTCCATCAAGATCTCGGCACACCTCTTCGGGAAAAATCGCTCAGTTCAGGTAAAAGCGTGAAACGATTTTATGCTTGCTCAAAGACATAATTCAACTGGCCGTTTGAAACAGTATTGGCTTTTGTTTTCATGTCCATACCGATCCGTAACTCTTCATTCGGAATGTCGGATGCTATTCTCCCAAAAACTTTAAATGCGCCATAATCCAGAAGTGCAATACAGTAGGGCACGTCGTCCTCGAAACCGATGGGTGCAAACGTCAGTTTACTGTAGGTAACCAATTTGCCGGTACCGGAAACTTCGAACCACTCCATGTTACTGTTCAGACAATGGTGGCAGTCTGCTCTGGGAGGAAAAAATACAAGACCGCAATCCATGCATCGAGACCCCATGACTTTTCCCTTCTCCAGGAAATCGATAAAGTCATTTGTTTTGGTGGTTGCGGTAAAGCTGACTGTTCCAAATTTATTAAAACGATCGTCTATTTCATGTTTTTTGCCCATGTTACCTCCATGTATGCTGGGAAGCGAGGATGCTTGGAGGCTGGGATGCTGCTGTCTGCTTATAGCTCTCAGCCACACTCGAACCCTCGAACCCTTGGCTCCTCGAACCCTTATTAGATGATAAGTGATAAATCCCTATTGTTAAGAATCGGATATAATGCACAAGTTAGCGTCCAAGAATGGTCACATTACCGTAGAGCCCGACGCCGCCAATATTATGGATCAGACCGATCTCGGGATTCTTTACCTGAATATCACCGGCCTCATCCCGGAGCTGTAAAACAATAGTGCGCACCTGGGACCCGCCGGTTGCTCCGATGGGATGTCCTTTCGACAGGAGGCCTCCATCCACGTTTACGGGAATACTACCCTCCTTGTAGGTTTCCTTGCCTTGAATAAGATTTTTCCCTTCTCCAGGCTCGGCAAAACCGAGGTTTTCATAGGCCATCATTTCAGCGATGGTAAAACAGTCGTGCACTTCAGCAACATCCACGTGTTTGGGGGTAATCCCTGCCATGTTGTATGCCTGGCTTGCAGCATGCTGTGCCACCGAAAGGCCCGAAAAAAGGTCTCTGCCGGCCAGGTTGACACTGGTGCTGGCAGAGCCCAAACCCAATATCCAGATGGGTTTGGCGCATAAGGATTTGGCCCTTTCTTCACTGGCCACGATTATGCACGAACTGCCATCCGCATTCGCGCAGCAATCGCCAACCCGAAGGGGGGTGGACACGGGTCTTCCCATAATATGTTCGGGGTCCTGGAACATTTCAAATGTAACCGGTTTGCGATACACAGCCTTGTCATTGATCTGACCGTAGGTTGATGCTTTGACCCGGATCAGGGAAAGATCATCCAGGCTTGCGCCGGATTGTTCCAGGTATGCCCTGGCGTACATGGCGTAATAAGCCGGCATCATGGTGCCGAAAGGGCTTTCCCATTGAATATCTGCCCCACGTCCCATTCTTTCCTGAGACTCCGAAGAGGAGATCTCCGACATTTTCTGAAAGCCGAGTACAGCCACAACGTCGTGAAGCCCGGATTTTACCAGGGAATAGGCCAGTTTCAAACCGGTTGTGCTGGAGGAACAGAGACTTTCGACATAAAATGTCGGTTGAGGATTCAGACCCAGATATTCTGCGAAAACACCTGCCGGGGATCGTTGCTTGTCGTATTCGGGAGCTGAGCAGACAATCGATGCATCGATATCGCTGGCGGCGATCTGTGCATCCTGCATACAGTCTTTAAATCCTTCAAAAACAAGTTCCCGAATGGACCCAGGGTACGATCGAACAAATGTGCTCTGACCGACGCCGATGATGGCTACTTTACTCATTTCGTGATCTCCTGTGTTTTTGATAAATTCTAAATTCGAATATCGAAATCCCAAACCCCTGTGCAGGCTATTAGGGGTTTAGGCTGTAGGCTATTAGGTGCTTACCGCTGATAGCTTTCAGCCACCCTCTGACCCTCCAAACCTCAAGCGCTCCAACCCTGCTCTTAATTCCCTTAAACCCTCTTTGCAAGCTAAACTGAGCGATTTTCAAGATTGCCGCAGGTACAAGAAAAATGTCGTTTCGCTATAGTGAACTATGCGGAACGGCATTTGACGCAGTAGATGCGGTGATATTGGAAATCCCGCAGGGTCATAAATATTAAAAAATCAATTCGATAGAATTCCTTAAAAGATGTTTAAAAATCTTTTTAATATTTATGACGCTCAGTTTAGATCATTCCATATCCACCATCTACACATACCAGTTGTCCGGTAATGTAGTTACTGTCATCAGAGGCAAAAAATACAAAAGCGGGCGATATGTCATCAGGCTCTGCAAACCGTTTGAGCAGGATACGATTCATATAGATTTCTTTGAGCTTTTCATCGGTCCTGATCTTTTCCGTCATATCCGTTGCAACGATCCCCAGTGAAATAACATTCGCACAGACATTGTACCTTGCCATCTCTCTGGCGATGGATTTGGTCATGCTGATGATTCCGCCTTTGGCAGCACTATAATTGATCTGTCCTACGGTTCCCACAATGCCGGCTACCGATGTCACGTTGATAATTTTGCCGCTGTTTTGTTCCTTCATCAGTCTTCCGGCGGCCTGAGAGCACATGAAGGCGCCTTTCAGATGGATGTCCACCACCTGATCCCACTGATCTTCGCTCATTTTCACCATCATTGCGGGCCGGGTGAATCCGGCATTATTGACGAGAATGTCGAGTTTTCCGAATTTTTCGGCAGCGGTGTTTACGAGACGCTCGACATCTGTCTTGACGGCAACATCTGCTTTTACAGCCACCGCAGAACGCCCCATGGATTGAACTTCAGTGACAACATTGTCGGCGGCGTTCTGATTGGACGTATAGTTGATGACCACATCAGCCCCGCTCGCTGCAAAACCGAGCGCTACGGCTTTTCCGACACCACGACTGCTTCCGGTTACCAATGCGACTTTTCCCTCTAATTTCATAAGAACTCCTTTGCGGTGGGGTATATAACCTGGATTGGTCATCAACAGCTATATATTAGCTACATAAATAGTCAAGAAAATAAAATCGCGGAGCGATTTTATTATTGACTTTAAAGCGTTCCAAAAGTTACATTATAGCTAATTTATAACTTCAACCTGAACTGAGCGATTATTACCGATCATCATAGAAACAATGTTCCGTTCATAATTACGTAAAACCAAGGAGGTAGCCCATGGGAAACGTTCCTGAATCAATTCAGACCTGGCAAATGGTACAACCGACAACCCGGAACAAAGAGACAAAGGAAGTCATTCCGGGAAAAATCGAAAAGAAAGAGCTTCCGGTTCCCGAACTGAAGCCCCAGGATGTGCTGGTAGAAATAGCCGGTTGTGGTGTCTGTCACACGGACCTTGGATATTTTTACGACGGCGTCCCAACGGTTTCAAAACCCCCTTTAACACTTGGGCACGAAATATCCGGTACCGTTGTGGCCGGCGATGATGCCTGGGTAGGAAAGGAAGTCCTGATTCCGGCCGTTATGCCGTGCCGCCGTTGTTATTTATGTAAAACCGGCAGGGGGAACCGTTGTTTGAGTCAGAAAATGCCTGGTAACAGTATCGGGATTTATGGGGGATTTTCGAGCCACATACCCGTGCCGAGTATTGATTTGTGTGAAATCAAGGACAGGGGAGATACCCGTCTGGCTCACCTGGCAGTGGTGGCGGATGCTGCAACAACACCGTTTCAAGCAGCAAAAAGAGCCGACCTTCAAATCGGGGACAACGTCATTGTAATCGGCATCGGTGGCGTAGGGCAGTATATGGTCCAGGTAGCCAAAGCGCTTGGAGCAGGATGCGTGGTTGCAATTGATATTGACGATAAACGTCTGGAACAAATTCAAAACTATGGTGCCGATGTGGCCATCAATGCCACCGGCAAGGGACCCAGGGATATTTCGGCTGAAATTAAAGCGCTTAGAAAACAAAAAGGCCTTCCCGGTTATGGATGGAAGATATTCGAGGTGACCGGCAGCAAGCCTGGACAGGAAACGGCCCTGGGACTCCTCAGTTTTACAGGCAAATTGATTGTTGTGGGCTTTGGCATGCAAAAACTCGAATATTCAATCAGTCGGCTCATGGCGTTTGATGCAGAAATCATCGGAACCTGGGGATGTCTGCCTGAATATTATCCACAGGTTCTCGGGATGGTTCTTTCAGGGAAGATCGATATGGGACCTTTTGTTCAGACCCGTCCCATGAGTACGATTGCAGCAGCGTTTGAAGAAGCCCATCAAAAATCACCCGATCAACGGATTATATTGGTTCCGGATTTTTAGATGAGATAATGTTTAGTATTTGGTATTTGGTATTTGGTATTTGGTGTTTGGTCCGTTTGCCGGCTGTTGAGTCGAATGGCCGGGACATCAAGAATTATATAACACGGCTGTTGCCCTGCGCCTTATGCCATGCGCCCTTAACCATAAACTAAACACAATACACAACACACAAAACAACAACAAAGGAGAAAATCATGGCTTTAGAATGGATGCCTCGGGACAACGAAAAAAAAGATCATTCCCTGCACGCGGAAGAGCATTGGGGAAGCGAAGCGCCTTGCGTCGTAGTAGAAAAAAAACCGTTGCAAGACCCTTCAGGCAATGTGATCGATGGACTGTTCACCGTATGGATTCGCCTGAACAATCCCAGGCAGTATAATTCTTACACAACGGAAATGGTCAAGGGTGTGATCGCCGGATTTGAAAATGCATCTCTTGATCGCAGTGTTGTGGCGGTTATTTTTACAGGTACCGGTCCCTATGCCTTCTGCACTGGAGGAAATACAAAGGAATACAGTGAGTATTACAGCCGTCGGCCGGATGAGTACGGCCAGTATATTGATCTGTTCAATCATATGGTCGATGCCATACTGGCCTGCAAAAAACCGGTTATATGCCGTGTTAACGGGATGCGTGTAGCCGGTGGCCAGGAGATCGGCATGGCCTGCGATATTGCCATTTCGTCGGACTTGGCTATTTATGGGCAGGCGGGGCCTAAACACGGGTCTGCTCCGGTGGGTGGATCATCTGATTTTTTACCGTGGTTCCTGAGCATGGAGGACTCCATGTGGAACTGTATTTCCTGCGAAATGTGGTCAGCCTATAAAATGAAGGCCAAAAACCTGATCAGCAAGGTAGTTCCGGTTCTGAAAGTCGATGGTGAATGGGTCCGCAACCCCATGATAACCATAGATAAATATGTGGAAGATGGCGAGATTGTCTTTGGTGAATACAAACCCAGCGAGGAGTTGAAACAAGCCCGTGCTTTTGTCAAAGAACATCAACCCAATGCTGATTTTGAACTCCTGGACAAGGAAGTCGATAAAATAGTCTGGACATATGCCAATCTTTTTCCGGGTTGCCTCATGCAATCCATCGACAGTATCCGGCAGAAGAAAAAGTTTTTCTGGGATACCATGAAAAACTCGCACAGACATTGGCTCGCGGCAAACATGGGCGGAGAGGCGTTTCTCGGTTTTGGTGCTTTCAATACCAAGAAGATCACAGGGCAGGGTACCATCGACTTTATCAAATTCCGACAGAACATTGCGGAGAGCAGAGGCTGGGATATGGATATGTTTGCAGAGGTCATGGGGAAACCAGAGTAGATACCCGAGTCCAAAGGGCCCGGCACTGATTCAACCCTATAAGGGTTAATGTTATAAACATTCATCGTGTGATAAATTCTAAATACGAATATCGAAATACGAAACAAATCCAAATATCAAATGCTCGAATGTTTCAAACATAGTGCTTAAATTGGTATCTCCAAAGTCTTGTTTTGATCATTCGAATTTGGATCATTCGATATTGCCCTTTGACGTTGCTCAGGGCGGTGAGCCTGTCGAACCGTTTAGAATTTCGGATTTCGTGCTTCGGATTTAAACAATTGCCGCCATTGACATAGCCAACTGCCACTGACCTGGCATAGATGACCAGGTTTTCGATATGGAATAGAAAAAAGGGAGGTTGCCGAACGGTGAGATATCCCAAAGAATGTATTCTAAAGGATTGTGAAGAGGCTGTGATTCGTCCACTGAAATCGGATGACGAATCACAGCTGAGTTCTTTTTATCAAAAAATACCTGAAAGCGATCGCTGGTGCATGCGCTATGACACCACCAACCCGGCGGTTATCAGGAAGTGGATTACGAATATGGAAGCCAGTAGGGTGTTTTCCATCATTGCACTCTGCAATGGCGAAATCGTCGGTCATGGGAGTTTGCATATGCGGGATTTTGGTGTAGCCAAGCATGTGGGACGCTTCCGTATTGTCGTTCTGCCGGAATTCCGCAACAAACGCCTGGGAACCTGGATATTGCTGGACCTGATACAGGCGGCCATGGACAAAGGACTGCAAACATTACGAACGGACCTGGTGAGAGGTATGGAAGATGCCGCCATCGAGGCCGTTCGAAAATTCGATTTCTTTCAACGCGCAGAGCTCAAGAACTATGCCATCGGTCCGGAGGGCAGCAAACATGACATGGTGATAATGGTGAAGCGTTTGCATTCTTCCTGGACGGATTACTAAAAAAAAGGGTTTGAGGGGATTAAGGGCAGGGTTGGAGGGTCGGAGGTTTGGAGGGTGGTTGAAAGCCATCAGAGTTTAGCAGCATCCCAGTATACAAAGGGTTTGAGGGTAACTAATAGTTTTGGGCAATAAACACCTAACAGCCTACAGTCTAAACCCCTAAAAGGCTATCATTATATGACACATTCT
>QMMS01000230.1 GCA_003647375.1 Deltaproteobacteria bacterium | reverse complement strand
TTTCCATCGCCAAGGGTGATTTCTTTTACACCGCCAGTATAAGATTCTTTATAAAATTCAAATGCCAATTTTTTACCTCCTTATCAATATACCGGTTAAGGATGATCGTTAATATTCAATGCCTAAAATTTCTTAAAATGATTCTGTTACGACTTTCATACCCCCTTTCGTAGATTTATTTTTTTGTCTCGTCACCTATACTATAATCGATAGGTTTGAATCTGTATTCTGAATGTTAAATATATGGAAGATACTTTTGAGCGAATAATATTATCTATATGGTGTATTTCCCTTTGTCAATAGGTGCGGCGAAGAAAGCTTTTCCGCGCTGAGAAACATCTGGAATCAAATGAATTTAATTTATATTGTGAATAAATTTTGGGCGTTATGCGGGGGCAGATGGATGGAAAAATAATGGAAACATTTCATTAAAACATCTCACTCGACCCCTGGAATCATTGACCCCTGGAACCCTTAATTTTTTTTCGCTGCGTCATGCGCGCCTGGAGCTTGGGAAAGCGTTCCAGGTTGGTGTGGGGCAAAAAAAGTGCGGCAACATAATTGTCCATGTAGGAGGCTGTTTCGGACAGCTCGAAGTTGGTCATCTTTTTCGTGACTTCTGCCACGTTTTTGCGAATGTGATTGCTGAGAGCGCTCATCTTGGCACCCATCAGGGATCCATTGCCGATAAAGGTAACTTTCCCGGGATCCACTTCGGGAAGGAGACCGATGATCATGGCTTTTTCAAGGTCCACATAGCTGCCGAACCCCCCTGCCAGTATGATCTGTTCCACGTCCTGAATGGACATGCCGACTTCTTCGAGCAGGGTCACGCAGCCGCTGTAGATAGCCCCTTTGGCCCTGATGAGATTTTCAATGTCGATTTCCGTCAATACGATATCGCGATCGATCTGCGTGTCCTCTTTCCATGCCAGGACATATTCATAGATACCCTCTTTCTCACGAATTCGCGGTGTGTCCAGGTCGCGATCAAATTTGCCGCGATTGTTGATAATTCCATATTCGAACAGTGTTGCCACCATGATTATGAGACCGGATCCACAGATACCCTTGGGCCTGACATTACCGATGCAGATGTTCATGGGTTCGAGGGTATCCGGGTCGATGGAAAAATCTTCGATGGCGCCTTTGGTGGCACGCATGCCGAATTCGATACCCCCCCCTTCAAATGCCGGTCCGGCAGAGCAGGCTGCGCATGCAAACCATTCGGTGTTGCCTATGACGATTTCGGCATTGGTCCCGATATCCAGAAAGAGCGTCAACTTGTCTGTGAGATACATGCCGGAACCCATGACACCGGCGACAATATCACCACCGACATAGCTCGATACCGCTGGATAGACCAGAGCGCTGGCATGTTCGTTCAATTCGATCCCAAGATCGACCGCCTTGATGGGAGGGTAGAGCGTTGCGGCAGGCACATAAGGAGAGCGCCGGATGTACCTGGGGTTGATCTTTAAAAAAAGCTGGGTCATGGTGGTGTTGCCGGCCAGGGTCATGTTCGAAATATTTTCGACGGCACACCCGCATTTTTTGACTATTTTATGAATGATGCCGTTGATGGTTTTGACAATGACCGCGTGCAGTTTTTCCAGACCGTCGGACTTTTCGGCAAATACGATACGGCTGATGACATCTTCCCCATAACTGATCTGGCCATTGAAATCGCCGGCTTCAGAAATAATATCACCGGAAATGAGGTCAATGAGCTGGCCATAGACGGTGGTGGTGCCGACATCAATGGCGATGGCATAATTGGTTTCGGACGCATCTCCGGGCTGCACATTGATAATGTTGGTTTTTCGGCCTTTCTGAACCGGTCGTTCAAGGGTTGCGGTCACCTTGAAATCGCCTTTCCGCAGAATATCCGGTATTTTACGGATAACCGGCAAACTGACCGCCAAACGGTGTTCGTTCTGGTCCAGTTTGAGAAAACTGACCAGTCTCGTCACATCAGGTAGGCGATCGTCCGCCGACGGTTCCGGCAATTCGATATATTTTTTTTCAACAGGTGGTACAAACAGGCCCTGTTCTTTCAGATCTTTCAGGTCTGTTTGTTTGACTTTAGCCGTTTGTCTGGGTGTCATGCGCATATTCAAGACACCGGCATCGACAGAGGATTCCACGGGCACACGGACGGTGAGATCACTTTCGACCACACTTTGACAGGCAATCCGGTAGCCTTTATCGATGTCTTCCTGGCTTAACCTTTCGCTGATGCCGCCGGCTACATTGCCGTTTTCAATGATGACACGGCATTTTCCGCAGACACCCTCTCCGCCGCAGGAAGCGTTGATGTGAACACCGGCCTCCAGAGCTCCCCTGAGGATGGTCTCGCCTTCGGGAACATCGATGGTGATGTTATGGGGTTGGAATGATATTGTATGGGTTTTCATATTTTTTTCTTTCAAAAGCGGTTTTAGGTTTTAAGTGTTAAGTTTTAGGTTGAGCCACGAGCTAAGAGCTATCAGCAATGAGCAGCAATTAATGACGTCCGAAGGACAAATATCGCACGAAGTGCAAATGACGCCTGAAAGGCAAATTACAGCCGAAGGCTAAATGATCCTTTTTTTATTACTGCTCTGTCTCACTGAAATTGCAACACAGCAGTACCAGGTCGTCCTCGAACTTTTTGGTTGTATTGAAGGGCAAGGTCTTGAACAGATTGATCATGCCCCTGTTTTCAGGTGACGTGTAGGCAAAAAGACCGGAAATGCCATTCACCCGGGCGGTTTCGCACAGCTTTCGGATAAGGATTTTCCCAAGGCCTTTCTTTTTATAATTTTGGCTGACGGAAAATGCAACTTCCGCCGTATTGCTTGAGGGATCGAGCAGGTATTCGCCCACTCCCACCACTTCACCAAAACCGAATTCTCCGATGACGGCAACAATGGTCAGGTCTTTGATGTAGTCGACCTGGGAGACATCTGAGACTTCGGCACGTACAAAAGAAGTTTTATCATGAAAGAACCTGGCAATGACATCATCTTTGTTAAGATTGTAGAAATGTTCCTGTATTCGCCTTTCATCCACGGGCTTGGCCGGCCGGATGGTGACATTTGTGTTGTCCAGAAGGATGGTTTCTTCGAGCTCCCTGGGATAGACGCCGTGAATGGACTCTTTCAGGGTTCGTTCCGTGCCGATCAGGCCTAACTCCTTGGCTTGATGGAACAGCTCGTCCCTGAAATCCGGGTGGGCAATGCTGATCATGGCGGTTGCCCGTTCTTGTATACTCTTGCCAAACAGATTCATGATGCCATATTCGGTTGCTACATACTGGACATCGCCTCTGGGAACCACCACGGCCGTGTCGGTCAGCATTGGTACAATGCGACTTTTTTTGCCTTGTTCAGTAGTGGATGTCAGCAACAAGAAGGATTTCCCGCCGGGTGCCTGGGCGGATCCACGGATGAAATCCGGCATGCCGCATATGCCTGAAAAGTGATTGTGCGGAAGCGCGTCCGCAGCCACCTGGCCGGTCAGGTCCATGGCCATGGCCACATTGATGGAGACCATCTTGTTGTGGCGGCTGATGATATTCGGATCGTTGACATAGTCTGAGGGATGAAATTCGATGGCGGGGTTGTCGTTGATAAATTCATACAGGTTTTCAGAGCCGATGGCGGCGCTGGCCACGATCTTGCCGTCATTAAGGCCTTTTTTGCGGTTGGTGATGACGCCCTTTGATGTCAGATGCATCATATCTTCCGTTAAATATTGTGAGTGGATGCCCAGATCGTTTTTATCCGACAGGGCCAGAAGGGTTGCCTTCGGTGTGATACCGGGGCAAAGTTGAAGAGTCGATGCGTCGTCGATAAGCCGGGCGATGAGTCGGGCGATATTGTCGGCAGAATCAGATTCCGGCATGTGACCAACTGTCAACAGGGGTTCATCGTGTTCGACGATGTGATGGACATCATTCACATGGACAAAACTCTGACCCAGCACTCTCGGCATGTTGGAATTAACCTGGGCGATGACCAAATCGGCCGACAGTGCCGCCGCCATGGTGATATCCACCGATACCCCAAGGCTCATCCAACCAAAGTCATCGGGCGGCGTCACCTGGATCAGTGCCACATGAATGGGAAGATGCCGGCTCCTGAAAAGACGGGGTACGGCTGACAAATTGATGGGGGTGATGAAGCGCTGGTTTTGCGACAGGTATTTGGCTTTGGCCGACCCTAGATAAAAATTTCGGATCGTAAGGTTCTGACTTCCCGTTTTTTCGGCGATGAGGGTCAGCGGTGTGCTTTCAAGGGCCATGAGCCGTACAATTTCGATATCGGTAAACCGGCCGGAGGTTTCTGCAAGGGCTTTTACCAGATGCTGCGGTTCTCCGGATGAAGAACCGATAAACACTCTCTGCCCGGGGCGAATGTACAGCATGGCTGTTTTGGCATCACATTTTTTCTCAACATAGCTGTCTGCCCAATATGTGTTCGTCATTGTTCCATTCCCCAGATTATCAAAAAATAAGGTGTAAATTGCGACCGATCGATAATCCCTGTGCCACTGTGAAAAACGCGTTCTAAAGTGCCTGTAATTCTTTGCCGTTAAAAGCGACGACGTCGCGTCCGATAAATTCGCGAAGCGAATTTATATTTGTAACGTTTCTAAAGAGGATTTTCAAGAGGAACTTGGACTTGACAGATAGGATTCGCCCGCTGCGTGTTTCATGTTTTTTCCCACTCGCCGATATATTTTTTAACGGTTCGGCGATCCAGGTTGATACGGCGGGCAACATCTTCAAAGGTCCCGTAGCGTTTGTAGAGGAGCGTACAGTAGCCGGCAATCAGGTTTTGGGCATCCAGTTCACCGGATTCGATTCCTTTTACCAGCCGGGCTTTCAGGTTGTCCGGTGAAACAGACTTGATATCACCCTCATAATTTTTCTTCAGAATTACCCGCCTTACACATTGCTCCAGCTCTCTGACATTGCCGGGCCATGCATAGCCGGGTCCCAGGGTTTTATCGATAACGGCCCGAATTCCCTTTTCCAGTTCCGGTGAGGGCTGGGCCAGCATTCGTTCGATGGTGTAGGACAACAGCGCATTCAATTCATCCGGATTTTGCTGGATTCGTACACGCAGCGGGGGCACCGTGATGATGTCGGAGCTGAGTCGATAATAGAAATCATCCCGAAAAATGTTTTTAGCCCTGATCTCGTCGATTGCCCGGTTGGTAGCAGCGATGACCCGACCTTCAAAACGGCTTTTTTCATGACTGCCGACAGGTGAGAAGACCCTGTTTTGAAGCACTTCCAGGAGTTTTATCTGAAGCTGCGTGGAGGTTTCTCCGATTTCGTCCAAGAGAATCGCACCATATGGGCTGCACCTTCCGAAAACGCCTGTGTGATTTTTTGCAGCGCCCGTGAAGGCCCCTTTTTTATGCCCGAAAAGTTCGGATTCGATCAGTGTTTCTGGAAATTGAGACAAATTAATGGACACAAAAGATTTCGTGAAGCTTTCCTGAAAGCCCTTTTTTTTAAGGAGAAAGGGTATGAAACCGGAACAGCCGATAGCCATGGCAGCGGTCCCTTTGCCCGTCCCGGTTTCGCCGAGAATGAGGGTAGAGAAATCTTCCATGCGATTCAGGAGATGTTTTTCATAAAAGTCGATGTTGTGGGTAAACACATTGTTCCAGAGGTCAAAACGCAGTTTTTTCATGGCAACGCTGGGTCCCACCAGTCGCCTTGTCATGAAATAATAGGCCCGCCTCAACTGGTAGCTCAGGGCAAAATATCGGGTGGTCGATTCACCCGTGAACCCTTTTTTCCTGAGAAAGATGAAGGCTTCATTGGCAAAGGGAACTTTGATAAAATTATCGCCCGCAGCGATCTGGTCGGTGATGAGTTTGTCAAATTGTTCGCGGTACCGGTAAAAGAAATCGAATAAATAGGCTGCCTGAACCAGTTGCCGATCTTTTCCCCCAAAAGCGTTGATGTCTGAAGGCCCATCCACTTCAATGATATCGATTCGTTTTCTTGTTTCATGAATCGCTTTTTCCAATCGATTTTTTCTGGAGGTCGTCGGCGATAACCCTGATAGTTTCAGATCTATATTCGCCCTGGCATCATCGAAGGGATTTGCCAGGATTGCATCGTAGACAAGCTCAAAGAAATCCCGGATATGCGGTTCTAAATTTTGTTGCTTTACCATGGTATCAACAATGTAGACTTTTAAGAGTTTAGACTGTTAGGTGCCCTTTGCCCTGTGGGCGACATTTAGCCTTCGGCTGTCATTTGTCCTAGCGGACGATATTAGCGCTTCGCGCGTCATTTATTGTCGCTATTAGCGATGCCTATAAACTCTAAGCCGCTTATGACTTATCGCTCAATTGCTTTCAGCTACCCTTCAACCCTAAACTCTTGTATGCTGGGAAGCTATAATGCTTGGAAGCTGGGATGCTGCTATCTGCTGTAAGCCGTAGGCCACCCTTGGCCCCTTGAACCCTTTATGTATCTTTGTGCATCCCATGTAAGCACACTATACAAAAAATGTCCATAAGCCCATTAATCCCGACTCAGTTGACGGCGGCATCAATACGAATAATAAAAATAATTCAGCATGTTACAGGCACCATCGATCCGTTGGCATGATGTTTGAATTAATATGACAATATAAATATTCTATTGTAACAACGCAAACATGAGGTGCCACATGGAAAGTACGATTGTCGAACAACTATTGAAAATCAAAGAAGCGAACAACAAGCAGGAATATACCGGCAAAGAGAGGCGCAAGGAGGAGGACCCCACGCACTTCGGCCATTTTTGTCTGGAAGGATTGGAGAGAAGACAAGCGGATAGTATTTTTTCCTAAACTGTGCGTTTAAACTGCTTCATCAACACCCCCGTCGTCGCCGGCGGGGGTGTTTTTTTTGAGTGATACGCCATACGCTATTTATTCTGACCTAAAACCTCCACCTCTGGTGGAGGACTCGGAAAGGTTCAACCGATACGGTGAAAATTAAAAAGAAAAATATCGAATGTCGAACAAGGAATGTTGAATATTGAAGTGTT
>QMMS01000229.1 GCA_003647375.1 Deltaproteobacteria bacterium | reverse complement strand
TTGGGAAAAACCATAAAAACTTCGGTGAATAAATCCTGCTGGTACGGTACTTCTGGTTAGTTTGTTGATGTTACATTATCAGCAATAGTTGTGTCTATGGCAAACATTAGAAATTATAGAACCAAATTTATTTAATCCTTCTCGCAGCTTCCACTTATCGATTACTGGCAGCAATAATTTTGAGATATAATCGAACTTGGGGCTGTCGTTTTTCGTGGGGTATTTTGAAACCAAAGGGTTTATATCAATTTAAATGTTATGATATTTATCTATTTCTTCCATCAAAAACGGACAGCCACTAAACGGTTTCCAACGCATTAAAAGGAATTTCAGTATGGATACATACAAAGAATTCAAACATGATTGGGAAAACGTATATCTCCAGTTTGTGATGGGGATTCTTGGCTTTATTCAGGCCACGATGAATAATCTCCAATTTCTGTATAATTCCGCCAAGGACGCTATCGGAAATTTTCAATGGTCGGTCTGTGCAGCCGGAAAATACCAATTCAAAATGTGTACCGGTGCTCTGCTCATGGGAGGCAATGCAAGAGTTGGACTCGAGGATAATCTTTTCCTGGAGAAGGGAGTGAAGGCCAAGAGCAATGCCGAACAAGTGGAAAAGATCATCCGGATCGCCAGGGAGCTGGGTATTGAACCGGCAACGCCTGACGAGGCACGTCAAATGTTGAATCTCAAAGGACTGGATAAAGTCAGATTTTAAACGACGTCGGGGCAGATAAATATTGAAAGGAGTGATCATGGCAGCACCTTTATGGAAACCGTCTGAGGAGAGGATCAAAAGCACCAATATGTACCGGTTTATGAATATCATCAATGAACGGTACAATCAAAATTTCACCGATTATTCGCAGTTATATCAATGGTCCATTGACAACATTCCCGATTTCTGGGTCTCCATGTGGAATGTCGCCGGCATTATCGCATCCCAACCTTATGACCGGGTTGTGGATGATCTTACCAAAATGCCGGGAGCCGAGTGGTTTCCAGGTGCCCGGCTCAACTTTGCCGAAAATCTCCTCCGCTACCGGGACGATCAGACGGCACTGATTTTTAAGGGTGAAGGCCGGGATTCCGTCCGCATGACTTATGCCGAGTTGTATGACGAGGTGGCCCGCGTGGCAAAGGCCTTGAAAGAAGCAGGGGTTCGGGTCGGTGATCGGGTGGTGGGATTTATGCCGAATATGCCACAGTCGGTTATCGCCATGCTGGCAGCAGCCAGCATGGGAGCCATCTGGTCTTCATGCTCTCCTGATTTCGGTATCAAGGGCGTGCTGGATCGTTTCGGCCAGATTAAACCCAAAATATTATTTACCGCCAATGGCTATTCATTCAAAGGCAAGTCCATTGATTCCCTCGAACGGATTGCAGACATTATCAGTAAACTACCCTCCATCGAAAAAATAGTTGTGGTACCCTATACTGAACAGGATCCGGACTTGAGCAGGATACCGAATGCGGTTCATTACAATGATTTCAAGTCATCTGAAACCGACCTGGAGATTGCATTTGAGCAACTGCCGTTTTCGCACCCGCTGTACATCATGTATTCCTCAGGCACCACCGGTCTTCCCAAATGCATGGTTCAAAGTGCCGGCGGGATTCTTGCCCACCAGGTTAAAGAACTCATGCTTCATTCTGATTTGAAAAGAGAGGATACTATTTTCTATTTCACCACCTGCGGCTGGATGATGTGGAATTGGCTGGTCAGTTCTTTAGCCGTCGGCGCATCGGTGGTTCTGTTTGACGGCAATCCTTTCCATCCGCATCCAGGGGCTTTGTGGGAAATGGCCCAGGACGAAAACATTTCTATTTTCGGTACCAGCGCCGGCTATATCGCCGCCCTTCAAAAAGCCGGCGTGAGACCCGGTAAAGAATATGATTTAACATCACTGAAAGCACTCCTTTCAACGGGCTCTCCCCTGTCGGTTGAGAGCTTCGAATTTATCTATGCTGAGATCAAGCAGGATCTCCAGCTGGCGTCTATTTCCGGAGGGTCGGATTTAAATGGATGCTTTGCCCTGGGTAATCCCATGGGTCCGGTTTATGCCGGTGAACTGCAGTGCCGGGGACTCGGTATGAACGTGCAGGCATTCGATGAGGAGGGCAACGCGATTATTAACCAGCAAGGCGAGCTGGTGTGTCTGGCGCCTTTTCCCTCTATGCCAATCTATTTCTGGGATGATCCGGATAACAGCAAGTATCATTCGGCCTACTTTGATGTGTATCCCAATGTCTGGCGTCATGGTGATTTTATTGAAATCACCGACCGAGGCGGGATGATCATCTACGGGCGGTCCGATGCCACCTTGAATCCCGGGGGTGTGCGCATCGGCACGGGTGATATATATCGGTTGCTGGATCAGATTGAAGAGATAGAAGACAGTGTTATCGTGGGGCAGAACTGGAAAAATGACATTCGTGTGGTTCTTTTTGTTAAACTGGCTGCCGGATATGAATTGACCGATGCCTTAATCAAGAAAATCAAGCAGACGATCCGGGTCAACGCTTCACCCAGGCATGTGCCGGCAAAAATTCTTACCATACCGGACATCCCCTATACCTTGAATATGAAAAAAGTCGAATTGGCGGTCAAAAAGGTTATCGAAGGCAAACCGGTTCTCAACAAAGATGCCCTCAGCAACCCGGGGTCGCTGGAGCATTATGCCGATATAAAAGAACTACAGGAGGATTAGCCCACGCTTTGGCAAAGCGTTGACGTTTTCGGCAAGGAAGGAAGCGTCCAAAAAGAAGACGGCATCAATTCAAAAGCTGCATGGTTCTTGTCAGCCTTTGAGGAACCAATTCACGGTTTGACTTATCCAATTATGGGGTAAATCGTTCCGTTTATTATCAGGATCCCGTGTCAACCCGGGTACCCTTGAAGGCACAGCCCGCTTTATGAATGTGAGCGGTAATATTTTATAAAGGAGGTGAAAAAAGATTTTATATCACACAACAGAGCAGAATAGGCCTTAAACAACCGAGGTGAATTGAATTCCACATAAACAATAAGGAGGGTAGAGATGAATGTTGTCGCCCAAAGCGGGAAAAAATTATCCGACTGGTCCGAGAGAAATATGCCCAACCCGTATTTATTTGCCGTCATTCTGACGTTCATCGCATACTTTATGGGTTGGATACTTACCGAAAACGGACCCATGGACATGCTCAAACACTGGTACAATGGATTCTGGAAGTATCTGACTTTTGCCATGCAGATGGTCTTGATTCTGGTCACAGGTCACGCTCTGGCCATTGCCCCCGGCGTTCACCCGTTTTTAAAAAGGCTCGCAGGAATACCGAAAACGAGTGGCCAGGCCGTGCTGATGACGGCATATGTCGCCACGATCATAACCTACTTTAACTGGGGTCTGGGTCTCATCGTTGCCGCCATCTTTGCTCGTGAAGTGGCCAAGGCAGGATACGCAAAAAAGATCCACATCCACTATCCATTGATCGCCGCAACGGCCTATACCGGTCAGATGGTATGGCATATCGGCCCCTCCACGTCTGCGGGACTCCTCTCTGCGACCGAAGGACATGTCTTTGAAAAGATTTTCGGCATCATTCCCATCACGCAATCCGTTTTTACGCCGTATGCGATTATGATGGCTATTATGCTTTGCCTCATCGTCATTCCCATTACCATGTGGCTGATGACCCCGAAAGATCCGGACGAATGCAAAGGGATCGACGATTTCATCGACGTCAAGGAGTTGGCTCCGGAACTCTCAGAGGAAAAGGATCTCGAAAAAGAAGCAACATCGTCCGCTGCCAAAAGGAAAGGATTTGCCGACATGATCGAAAACAGTGTCATAATTTCCTATCTGGTCGGTTTGGCGGGTGTAGTGTACATCATATACTATTTTGCCACAAAAGGCGTCAGCCTGAATCTGAATATTTTTAACTTCGTCTTTCTGATTGCCGGTATCATACTCCATCGTACCCCTATCCGGTACGTTCGTGCCATCACGACGGCGACCCCCGGTTCAAGCGGCATCATTCTCCAGTTTCCGTTCTATGCCGGCATCATGGGAATGATCTCCTTTTCCGGTCTGGCGGCGATTATCACGACATGGTTTCTGGGATTTGCAACAGCCGCGTCGTTTCCGATCATTGCCTGGCTCACCGGCGGCATCGTCAATA
Source organism: Deltaproteobacteria bacterium (assembly GCA_003647375.1). Next base: position 2,887 of record QMMS01000229.1, on the reverse strand, counting down.
TTTTTATCCCCTCGGGCGGCGGTGAATGGGGTGTCATTGGAGGAATTATCGGTCAGATTTCCTTAGACCTGGGCGTCCCGGTGGGCAAATCCATCGTGGCTTACGGCTGCGGCGATATGTGGACGAACATGTTCCAGCCTTTCTGGGCCATTGCGCTTCTGGGTATTACCGGATTGCGGGCAAGAGATATCATGGGATACTGTATGACGCTCATGATTATATCGGCGCCCTTCATCGCATTTGGTCTCTATTTCTTCCCGTATTAAGCGGGCAACCTCAAAAAATGTGTCTCCCGGCAGCCTTAAAACACAGGCTGCCGGGAGACAGCCGATATCGGCTCGTCTTTCTTTACAAGTGATCGGTGGGGGTTGTTTCCTGCAAAGCAGAGCAACAGTAAAAAAGGAGCGATCGACGACATGGTTGAATACTTGAAAAAAGCGATGGAGAAACCCGAAGAAGATATTTCTGCAGTCCGATATATTGTAATGGAAATTCTCGAACGGGTCAAAAATGAAGGCGAGGACGCACTGCGGTACTACTCGCAGAAATTTGACAACTGGTCTCCGAAATCATTCCGTGTGTCTAATGACGATATTCAAAAAGTACAAAAGAGTCTACCGCAAAGCATGGTAGACGATATCAAGTTTTGCCAGACTCAAATTCGAAATTTTGCCCGTGAACAGATGAAACGCTTGCAGGATTTCGAAGTGGAAACCCTGCCCGGCGTCCACCTGGGGCAAAAGATCATCCCGGTCGGTTCCAGTGGTTCATACATTCCCGGGGGACGATATCCCATGCTGGCGTCGGCCCACATGACGGTGATAACACCGAAAGTTGCAGGGGTCCCCAGGGTTGTGGCTTGTTCACCTCCCATCAAGGGCGAAGGGCTATACCCGGCGACGCTATACTCCATGATTGCCGGTGGTGCCGATGAAATCTATTGTATGGGCGGGGTGCATGCGCTTGCGGCCCTTGCATACGGCATAGAGGGGCTACAGACGGTGGACATGGTCGTTGGTGCCGGCAACAAATATGTAGCAGAGGCAAAACGGCAGATTTTTGGTGCTGTCGGTATCGATCTCCTGGCAGGCCCGACGGAGATCCTCATTATTGCGGACGGGTCCGCCGATCCGTATATTCTGGCAGCAGACATTCTCGGTCAGGCAGAACACGATCCCAACAGCCGGCAGGCCCTGGTCTCCATTTCCAGAACCATTGCCAAAAAAACGATGGAAGAGGTGGATCGTCAACTCGTCGATCTTCCCACAAAGGAAGTCGCCGGGGTGTCCTGGCGAGACTACGGAGAGGTTATGATTGTCGACTCCCCGGAAGAAGCCGTTGCCGTAAGCGACGAATGGGCGCCTGAACATCTGGAAGTCCAGACGGAGGACTGGCATTATTACCTGGATCACTGCCGGAATTATGGTTCCGTGTTTCTTGGAGAAGAAACTACGGTAGCTTATGGAGACAAAACCATCGGTACCAATCACGTACTGCCGACAATGAAAGCGGCAAGGTACACCGGCGGTCTGTTTGTCGGAAAATTCGTCAAGACAGTTACCTACCAGTATGCCACCAAAGAGGCATCCCGAAAGATCGCCGAGGTCTGTGAACGGTCCTGCAACTACGAAAACATGCTGGCACACGGCATTTCCTGCAAGGTAAGAAAGGAAAAGTACACAAAATGATGAATACACAGCTTTCCCTGAAAAACAAAAGTGTGCTGATTACCGGTGCTGCCGGCGGTATCGGTGAGGCGATCGTGATGCTTTGCGCTAGTGCCGGGGCATCCCTCTGTCTCAACGGGACACGGGAGGAGAAACTGCAGCGACTGTCAAAGCGTCTTGATGAGCAGGGAGTGGATCACCACTACAAAGCCCTGAGCCTGACGGAAAAAGGTTCTGCAGAAAAACTGGTCAACGCGTGTGTTAAGTCCCTGGGCGGTATCGATGTCCTGATCAATTGTGCAGGGATCAACAGGGTTCAACTCGCCGAAGATGTAACCGAAGAGAACTGGGATGCCGTTTTCGACATCAACCTCAAGGCCCTGTTTCTGATCTGCCAGGCAGCCGGCAGGATAATGATCGAAAAAGGCGGGGGAAAGATCATCAACATCTCCTCACAGGCCGGAAGCGTGGCCATCCCTTATCGGGCGGCATATTGCTCCAGCAAGGGAGGGGTGGATCAGCTCACCCGGGTTTTGGCGTTGGAATGGTCCAAATACAACATCAACGTGAATGCCGTGGCCCCCACATTCGTCAAGACGGAAATGACAAACAAGATGTTCGAAGATCCCGAGTTCAAGAAATTTGTTCTCGACAGCATTCCTCTCGGTCGTATGGCAAGCCCGGATGAAGTCGCCTATCCGGTTCTCTTTCTGGCCACCGAATATGCCGACATGATTACCGGTCATATTCTGATGGTTGACGGCGGTTGGACCATTAAATAAAGCAATGAAAAAGAAACAGACCCTTCGTGATATCGCCCGCCTGGTGGGTGTCTCCCATACCACGGTGAGTCAGCGGGAATACGAAATGGGCGATCTGGCTGTACAGATTTTAATTCAGTCCATCGAACAGAAAAAACCGGGAACAGCTCACCGAATCGTCCTGGATCCGAAATTGATCATTCGCGAATCCTCCTAACCCTATGCTGATCGTTTAAGGGGAAATGATAACGACTGGCCGGAATAAGAACGTATAGAAATATTTACGAAAGAAAGGAATTAAATGAAACCATTTGCTATAGAAGAGGCAACGATTTTACAAGTGCATCAGAGCATGAAAGATGGCACCTTGACGTGCCGTAAGCTCGTGGAAGAATACTTAGCCCGCATCGACGCTTATGATCGACAAGGGCCAAAACTGAACGCTGTTATTTACATTAA
>QMMS01000228.1 GCA_003647375.1 Deltaproteobacteria bacterium | reverse complement strand
TTTAATTCCCCTTGCTTTGCTATTGTTTTTTATTATCCAGTGCTTGCTGGCGAAAAAAATCATGAACACCGGATTTCCTAAGTATACTGGTTATAATATCAGGATTTAGGGCGTCTATCATCAACATCAACCGGGTAGCGCCCGGGTTTACCACAATTTCCTGGATATCTTTTTTTCCCCTTTCAGGTTTTTCATAGCTTGTCCGTATTATATTTAATGTGTGTCGCTATACTTTAAACCAACCATTATCCTTATACCACTTTATGGTTTCCTTTATACCCTCGTCCATGGTTGGATATTTAAATTTAAAACCTGCGGCCCTGAGCTTGCTGCCGTCCCAACGTTTGTCGTAAAGCGCATAGTCAAGTGACGCTTTTTCAAAAAGGGGTGTGGTTTTTGTAAGCTTGGCATAAAGCCCTGTTACACGTGCAACGTTTCTCATGATCGGTATGGGTATATGTATTATTTTCTTCTCTTTACCAAGAAGCTCCCGAGAAACCAGGTTGAAGAAGTCAACGGTTGTCATGTTGCTTTCGTCGCTGTGAAAATAGGCCTCGCCGATCATTTCATCATGATCAAAAGCATAGATCACCGCCCGGCACAAATCATTTACGTGACTACCTCGTTCAATTGTATCACCTTTGCCCGGTATCGGGATCGCATTTTTATGGCGATTATTATAAATATGCCTGAAAACCAGAAACAGACCGTATTCTGATCGTGGACCATAAATACCGCCCGGACGAAATATGGTTGCCCGAAGTCCTTTTTCCTGGATGTATTTATGAACAATTTTTTCTCCTTCCCATTTGCTGATGAAGTAATTATTCAACGGTTGTGTCTGCTTTGGATCGTCTTCTTTAACCTCATTTCCTGGGTTAGAGTTATAACCGTGCACTCCGGCAGCTGAAAAGTGGATAAAACGGTCGACACCCTCCTTGATTGCCGCGGCACAGATGTTTTCAACCCCTCCAGCATTAACGGCAAAAATCACTTTGTCCGGGGTTGAATAATCATGGATCCCGGCAATGTGAATGACGCTCTTGATATCTTTGAGGAGTTCATCGAGTCCATTTTTTTGGGTTAAATTCGACTGTATAAATTCAACTCCCAAAGCCTCAAACATGGCTCCGTAGTGGCGGCTTGATACATCGGTTGCCCGAACCTTAAAGCCGGCTTTAACAGCCTCGGCAACCATATGATGTCCAACGAAACCGGCGGCGCCGGTGATTAGAACAAGTCCTCGATCTTTATTTGGCATAATGTTCCTCCTATCTGGATTCTATTGTTTTTTAGCTAAAAAGCTTTTGGGTTTGTGCATATTCCCAACCAGGTGAGTGACAATGTTTCTAGGGACAAGTCTTTGGCTATATAATGTTAGTTTGTTGTAAACACCGGGAATACAAACACGTTCCCTTTTTTCAAGAGCGTTTAAGCCGGCCCTAACTACCTGATCCGATTCCATCCAGGCAAAATTGGGAAAACCTATGTCATCCGCTTCGGCAAGTGAGTGAAATTCCGTCCGTGTTGGCCCCGGACAAAGGCAAGTAACTTGAACATTTATATTTTTGTCCTTAAGTTCCACAGCCAATCCCTCAGAAAAACTAAGTATGAACGATTTGGTAGCCGCATAAACGGTAAGCCAGGGCACTGGCTGAAAGGCTCCTGTTGAGGAAACATTTAGAATTTTACCACTTTGTCTCTCGACCATGGATGGCAGAATTCCCATGGTTAAGGCAACCAGACTGTTCACATTTACACGGATGATGTTATCCCAATCATCGGGTTGTTTTTCCAGTATAAAGACTCTAGCCCCAAAACCCGCGTTGTTGATCAGGACATCAACTTTCATATGTTGCTTATTCAATTCTTCTAATAATTGTTTAACGCCGTCAGGATCTATTAAATCAGCAGTAAAAACATGGACCAGAACATTGTATTTTTGTTCTATTTCCTTTTTAAGCGATTCAAGCCGGTCCAAACGCCGTGCCGTAATAAAAAGGTCATGCTTCTGCGCTGCTAATTCTTTGGCGAAACTCGCGCCAATCCCACTGGAGGCCCCCGTAATTAAGGCTAGTTTATTTTTCACCAAAACATCCTCATCGTGTGTTAAATATTTTGCTTTTCAAGACTGATTTAGGAACTTTTATTAGAGATGAACTTTTATTCAGCCGCTTTGTATTATATTCTTCATGATACTATTGCCAGTATCCGATGCTGGGGGTGATTAGCTATTTTCTAGAAGAGAAGCGATTTTGAATTTTACATCCGGTATTTCACATAAATTATTAATCGCTCCTTGTAACACATCAAAGCTATTTGCCTGAAAATGACGCTCCAACGCCTCCTGGTTCTGCCACTCACTGATCAAGAAATAAGCGGTATTCCCATCGGTACCTTTATAGATATTGTAATTTAAACAGTCTGTTATCATGCAGAATTCTTGTTGCAGTGATAAAACTGTTTGCTCAAACTCGATACGCTTTTCTGGTAGAACATTTACCGCAACATAAGCTATCAACACTCTGAATCCACCTCGTTTTATTTTCTTCTCTGTCTATGTGTTACACTAGCATATTTAATGCCAATGCATATTGCTTTTATTAGAGTACGGTGAATAGGGGTTTAGCAGGGTTCTGCAGGGAGGAGAAATTGACATGACTCGCACACTCACCACCATATTTGGTGGCGGCCACCGAATGCGGTGGGTTTCTTTATGAGGGATAGACAAAGTCTGGTATTATGGACGCTTAATCCCGTGCTTTCTTATGCGAGCTCGCAAGGTGCTTGGGGCAAGGCCCAGGATTTCAGCTGTGCCTCTATTTCCTTCAATTTGCCAGCTTGTCTCTTCAAGTATCTCAAGGATATAATTACGTTCCAGTTCAGAAAGAGTTTTTCTTAGGTCTGTTGCTGTTTGATCGGTTTGATTTGATTCGAGTTTTTCGGTCAGTTTCAGCACATTGCCGGAAGAATTAATGACGGCCCGTTCAATGACATTTTCCAATTCTCTAACATTGCCCGGCCATTGATAATCTTGCAATGCGTTCATTGTATTAGAGGTGATGGTTTCGATTTGTTTTCCCATTTTACGGCAGAATTTTTTCACCAGCCAGTTCACAAGGAGCGGAATATCTTCTTTGTGTTTACGAAGGGGGGGGGCCGTGATCGGAAAAACGTTCAGGCGATACCAAAGATCTTTTCGAAAGCGACCTGTTTTAACTTCTTCCTCAAGGTTACGGTTGGTGGCAGCAATTATCCGTACATCCACCTTGATCGTATGAGAACTGCCCATTCTCTCAAATTCACCTTCCTGTAAAACCCTTAGCAGTTTGCTTTGCGTTTCAAATGGCAATTCGCCTACTTCGTCCAGAAAAAGAGTGGCACCCTGGGCAATTTCAAACCGCCCTTTTCGCAAGCTGTGGGCGCCGGTAAAAGCACCTTTTTCATGGCCGAACAACTCACTCTCAATTAGGTTTGAAGGGAGGCTGGCGCAGCTTACCTTAATCAACGGAAAGCCGTTCCTATAGCTTTTGTTATGAATAGCGCGGGCCAACAATTCCTTTCCTGTCCCTGTTTCACCGAGGATGAGCGCTGTCGTATCCGTTTGCGCGACCTGCATTATTTTGTAAATAGCGTACTGAAGAACCTGGCTTTGACCGATAATATTTTCAAAGTCATGCTCTAACTGTATCTCTTCCCGGAGATAGTTCCGTTCATTTTCGAGTTGGTTCTTTAGCTTATTAATTTCCAGGAAGGCTTGTTGGAGCACTTCCTCGGAACGTTTTTTTAATAAGACATTTAATAAGACTTTGCCTACAATCTGGAGTCTTCGCACAAGATCACGAGTCCATGTACGCTCAGTTCGAACCTGATCCAAGCTAAAGGAAGCAACAGGTGTTTGTCCATCGAATAGTGGAATAATTAAAGTTGATTTCGTTTTATATTTAATAAAACTTTTTTTATCTGTCTTCGCTTCCTTGGGTAAACCATTAACGTTTTTAAACTGAACAATTCGATCTTGAAGTAATTCGCCTAATGTCCAAGGGAAACTCTCAGCGCCCAAGCCAATGGGGACCAGAGTATCTATGCCCGGGGCTCTCCAGGCATGAGTGAGCATTTTTTTTTCATACAATAGAAGATGACAGCGATCAACTTTCAGATGCTTACCGATGCACTCGAATGCGTAGTTGATTTTATCATCGATTTCATCGACCTTAAAATTTACAAAAGTGGCGAACAGTTCGGAAAGTAGTGTTTCAAATTCTAATCGTTCTGACAGTGAAAGTTCCATGGTTTTTTCATGTAATATATTTACTAAGACAAAAATCGGGGCTTTTACGTAGTGTGTGATATATAGACGATGGGTCTCAGAATGTCAATAATTGTAACCAAAACAACAATCTAACACTTTGATGCAATTTTATACTAAAGCTTAACCCTGATATTTTCTAACGGTAAATAGAATTGGTATCAAAACATATGGAATCGAGCTCCAACAGATATAGCATCAACGAAGAGATTGCCAACAGCATAACACATGGCATCGGTGTTGTTCTCGCGATTGGTGCCTTATGTATTCTCGCTACCTTTGCCGGCATCTACGGCAATCCTTGGTACTCATACAACATCACACATACTGTTGATCAAACGGTAATTCAGCCTATATTTGGCCTATTTCATGTTATCTGCAGCCTGTTGCTTGTAAAACTCATACACACCGAATTTCCTGAGCACCCAGTACATTATAGCCGGATTCAGGGCATCCAGCCAGATCATGGGCCAGATTAGGCCGGGGTTAACTATAATCCGGCCGATGTCCTTTTTTATGGCGCGTATGACCGCATCAGCAACCTTTTCGGGGGTTGTTTCTCCCGTGATTTTCGGGGCGCGTTTATTGTATGCGGCAAACATCCCGGCTTGGGCCACAAAGCCCGGGCAGATGACCGAGGCGCTGACGCCGGTATTGCGCAGCTCTTCCCGGATCCCGCCGGTCCACGTGATGAGACCGGCCTTGGTGGCGGCATAGGTCGCTGAATAGGGAGATCCTTTGATACCTCCCAGAGAGGCCATGGTCACCACATGGCCACTGCCCCGGGCGATCATCTCCGGCAGTACCAGGCGCGTAAGCACCATGGGGGCAACCTGATTGGTCTGGATCATAGTCTGGATAAATTCCGATGAAAGGTCGGTGTAACGGCTAAGCCATTCCACGCCTGCATTGTTGACCAGGATGTCGATATGCCCAAACTCTTTTGTTACCTGCGCTACAAGTTCAACCCGGGCGTCAGGTTCTGTTATGTCGGCCGGATATGCCCGGGCCGTTATGTTTAGTTCAGTTAAATCACGGGCGATGTCTTTGAGCGCATCTTCAGATCGGGCCGTAAGGGCAATATTCACGCCCTCTTGCGCCAGAAACTTTGCGACATAAGGACCCAGCCCCATTGAGCCTCCTGTTACTAGTGCCGTTTTTCCCTTGATGATCTTCAAGTGTACACCTCCTGTGGCAGGTTTTATTACAAATACGCCTGCAGAGACGTTATAGCTGACTTTGCCTCTGTCATAACATCTTCAACCACCTGTTTTGCACTTTTGAGGTCTTTTATATGACCGCCTATCTGGCCACAATACATGGAACCCTCTTCGCAATCCCCTTCAATGCAAGCCTTGATTGAACGACCTTCCCCAATGAGTTCGAAAAGCTCCTCCGGGGTTGCGCCTCCTTTTTCAGCATCAACAATCATATCGGTTAACTTATTTTTAATGGCCCGGGTTGGACCGATTGTAGTCCTACCGGTAACACTGGTTTCGTCATCTGCCATCTGGATGACAGCGTGCTTATACTTCTCGTGGGCGGCGGATTCATGGGTGGCGAGAAATCTCGTTCCCATTTGCACACCCTGTGCTCCCAGCGCAAGGGCGGCGACCAATCCGTTTCCGTCCGATATGCCGCCAGCGGCAATGACCGGAATGTGAACAGCACTTGAAACCTGAGGAATCAATGCCATTGTGGTAATCTCGTCATGTCCGTTGTGCCCGCCCGCCTCGTAACCTTCAGCGGCCACGGCATCCACCCCGGCTTCTTCGCTTTTTTTTGCAAATTTTACGTTGGCTATCACGTGAATAACGCGGCAGCCCCTACCCTGGATCATGCGGGTGAACTTTTTGGGACTTCCGGAAGAAGTCGTGATGATCGAGGCCCCATTTTCAATGCAGGTATTTATCATTTCTTCGGAATCCGGTCTCACAAGCGGGATATTCACGCCAAATGGCTTTTGGGTTTTTTCTTTAATCATGGCGATTTCCGATTCAATCTCATCTATGCGCATGCCGCCGGCGCCCATGATTCCCAGCCCGCCGGCTTCGGATACCGCTGCTGTCAAATCGGCCTTTCCGACCCACAGCATACCCCCGAGGATTATAGGATATTCAATCCCGAACAGATCGCAGAGTGGTGTCTTAAACATGATAAGTTCTCCCTTTTCAAAATGCCGTCAGATATCGAGACCGATAGTCTGTCTCGCCCGGTTTTTATACATCTCCATGGGGGCCTCGGCCAGAAGCATCATCTTCTGGGCTGCGAATGATCCTTCGGCGTGAATGGTACAGACTTCGTGCCATCCCGCAAAATCACTGGCCACAACATGGTGCAGCATGCTCATCAGTTTCAGGCGTTTTTCCGCGGTATATTCACCGGCGCCGCCAAGGTAGCGCTCCAGATAGGGGTGCAACTCCTTATTCTGCCAGTCCTGGTAGGTGGGCTGGGTGACAACCAGCCCGCCGGCGATATCCTGAATCGTCCGCACAAATTCATGAAAATGAGATGCAAAATAAAGTTTAGCCATGTTGGCCGTCAAACGATTGGCCACAAAAAGCCCTGAATCCGCAAAGTTTTCCGGATCGTTATACGCCGCTTTGGCCAGTGCTTTTGTCGTTTCGGTGTAATTGATCATCTCCACAAACTTTTCACGAATATTCGATGTTTTTTCAACCCCGTTTGCCTCGGCTGCCAGCATCCCTAAACCAGTCATGTATTCAAGAATCGGAATTTTGTACGTCACGGCCGTATACCTGTGGAAG
>QMMS01000227.1 GCA_003647375.1 Deltaproteobacteria bacterium | reverse complement strand
CCGTCGTTGATGACCCTACGCCCTCTATGAGGGATACAAGCACATTTCCGCCGTCCCGTACGAAATACGTTTTCTTAATACCACCTTTTAAGACCCGCAAATATTCTTCTAAGGCGATATATAAGCTTAAATTACATGTAGTTTATTACTTTTTCAACATGTTATCTCGGTCCAACCCCAGACCATACTCGGCATCCCTGCTAATTTCAAAAGGCGCATCAATTGTCCGGAATGCTCTGCACGAATGTCCCCTATTACTATTATTTGCCGGTCAAACAAGGCTACCAGTTGACTGAACAGACTCACATGACGTAGCATGGGGCATCCTCCTTGGCTTTTTGGGATATTGTTTTTCTTGGTCGAAGTACAATCTCCCACAAGGAGGATATTTTTATCAATGATTCATTGAGCTATTGTTAAATTCCGATTTTGGACCAGAGTGGCCTCTAATAATGCTTGAGCAGTTGGGTGATTATAACAACTATTAAAAGTACACGAATAACTGGATAAATAATGGCAACAGCCCTACATATTTCCATTTTTAATGGAACGGCCTTTCTGTGGAGTGAAGGCGTTTCCCCCGGCGATATAAAAGAGCTGCGGAAAGCGGTCAAGGCTGTCACTTTCGACCTCAAGATTCTGAAGAACAATACTGAAAACCAATTCGTCTGGCTGCCGACTCGCGGCGATCTCCCCATACCTTCCACGCCCTTGCTGGGTGAAGAACCGGACAAACGGCGGAAGGTCCAGTTTCGACCCTTTTCAATTGCAGCGCGGCCATTGACCGTGGAAGAGCTTTTTGAATTTATGGCCATAGCCGAACGAGGGAACATTCCTGGCAGTGGTGTTTTATATGGAAACTCAGTACCTTGGATCAGGCAACTGCTGGATATTGCCCTGAAGTTGGCTGGGGAAGAGTCGTTTTTACCAACCATCACGGGTTATGATAGTCAGTGGGAGGCGCGCTGGGTTCCGGTTCCCACTGACGAGGCTGAAGTTAAATTACAGAAAATAATCCAATCCATGCCTGCAGTTTGCCGCTGTTTGAACAATACCAGGGAAATAGCGCCCGAGACGCCCAGGCAAGCAACCTTCGAGATGTTATTGGCACATAGCCTCGATTTTATAGTGAGAAACTCCATTGTCACGGAAAGAAAGAAGAAAACGGCCCATAGCGTTCACGATGCCTGGTTGGATGCTTTAAGCAGTGAAGACGCGACTATTAAATGGAGTAACCAATCCGAACTACAAAGCTTTGCTCAACAGCTTTCAACTTGGCGGCGGTCGGTCGATATCAATACCAAGTCACAATTCCGGTTCTGTTTTCGGTTGACTGAACCAATCGTCGATGAAGAGCCGGAAAATTGGCAAGTGGAATATCTGTTGCAGCCCAAAACCGACCAGAGTCTGCATCTTCCGGTGGGGCAGTTGTGGAAAAAGACTGGTCAGGCGGTCAATTATCTCAAGAAGCTTGGCGGTGTTCCCACTGAATTCATACTCACTGCCCTAGGCCAGGCGTCCGGTTTGTGCCCGGATATCGCCGCCAGTTTGAAGAAGAAAAATCCGGGCGGCTGCGATCTCAACGCCCATCAGGCCCTTCAATTTTTAAAGGACTATGCCGAAGCGCTACGGGCGGCCGGATTTATGGTCCTATTGCCTTCCTGGTGGGTGGGCCGGGGACCGGTCAAGCGCATCGGTCTCAAAGCCAAAGCCAATAGTCCTAAAATGCAGGGCGGCGGCCATGGCCTGAGCTTAAATTCCATGATCGAGTTCGACTACGCCGTATCTCTCGGCGGCGAAGAATTGAGTATGGCGGAGCTCAAGTCCCTGGCTAAATTAAAAGCCCATTTGGTTCATGTGCGGGGCCAGTGGACCCAGATTGATCAGGAGCAGATCAAGTCCGCCATTCAATTCTTGGAAAAGCAAAAAAGCGGAAACATGACAGGCCAAGAACTTTTGACTTTGGCTCTGGGGGCGGAAAAGCAAGTCAACGGTCTGACCATGGATAGCATTGAGACCGACGGTTGGTTAAACGATTTAATGGAAAAACTGACCGGCCACGCTGAATTCACATCTTTACCACAGCCGCCAGGCTTTTCCGGGACGCTTCGCCAGTATCAGGAACGGGGCTTTAGCTGGCTGGCTTTCTTAAAACAGTGGGGTCTGGGCGCCTGTCTGGCCGACGACATGGGCTTAGGCAAGACCGTGCAGGCCCTGGCTCTGATCCAGCAGGAGCGGGGAAATGGAGAGAAAAGACCGGTCTTGCTGCTTTGTCCGACTTCGGTCTTGAATAATTGGCGCAAAGAAGCACAGAAGTTTACACCGGAATTGAGCGTCATGGTTCATCATGGTCTTAAGCGCCGTAAAAAGAAGGCTTTCATCCAAAACGTGGGCCAAACCGCTTTGGTGGTTTCCAGTTACGGGCTTTTGCAGCGGGACATCGAGTTTCTCAAACAAGTCGATTGGGCCGGAGTCATTCTAGATGAGGCGCAAAATATAAAAAATCCGGAAACAAAACAATCCAAAGCGGTTCGGGCGCTTTGTTCGGACTATCGTTTCGCTCTGACCGGCACGCCGGTGGAAAACCATGTGGGCGACTTATGGGCCTTGATGGACTTCCTAAATCCCGGATTGTTGGGCGCTCAGGCCGCGTTCAAAAGAAATTTCCATCGCCCCATCCAAGTGTATGGAAACGAGAACGCCGCCGACAGGTTGAAGACTCTGACCGGTCCCTTTATCCTGCGCCGTCTGAAAACCGACAAAGCTATCATCTCGGATTTGCCTGACAAGCTGGAAATGAAAGAATACTGCACCTTGACCAAAGAACAGGCTTCGCTTTACAAGGCTGTGGTGGACGATATGCAGAAGCAGATCGAGGAAACAGAGGGCATAAAGCGCCGGGGCCTGGTGCTGGCGACCTTGATGAAATTGAAACAGGTCTGCAATCATCCGGCCCAGTTCGCGGCAGACAATTCATCGGTCAAAGGCCGGTCCGGCAAGCTTCAAAGGCTGGAAGAAATGTTGACCGAGACCGTGGAATTAAAAGAGCGGACCCTGGTTTTTACTCAGTTTGCGGAAATGGGCAAAATGCTCAAAAACTATTTCCAGGATTACTTCGGCCGGGAAGTATTTCTGATTCACGGCGGTGTCAGTAAGAAAAAGCGTGATGAGATGGTGGACCGTTTCCAGAACAGCGCTTCTGCTCCGCCGCTGTTTATCCTGTCTCTCAAAGCCGGCGGAACGGGTTTGACCTTGACCCGAGCCAATCATGTGGTTCACTTCGACCGCTGGTGGAATCCGGCGGTGGAAAATCAAGCCACTGACCGGGCTTTTCGTATCGGCCAACATAAAAACGTCTTGGTTCATAAATTCATCGTGGCCGGGACCCTGGAGGAGCGCATCGACGAGATGATCGAAAACAAGACCGGCATCGCCAATCAGGTGGTCGGGACCGGCGAGAAATGGCTCGGTGAATTATCCAATAACGAACTGCGGGATTTGATTACATTAGGCGCGGAAGCGGTGGGGGAATAATCATGGCCAGATATTTCGATTACTATGGCTGGTACAAACCAACCCAGGCCAAGAAAGTCAAGGGCGGGATTAAGGCTCAAAGCAAACGCGGCGCTTTTGCCAGCAAATGGTGGGGCAAGCGCTGGACCCAAGTTTTGGAGAGTTTCCGTATCGGCGCCCGGCTTTCCCGTGGCCGTTCCTATGCCCGCAAAGGACAAGTAGCCAGTTTGAATATAGAAAAGGGAAACGTTCTGGCCGACGTCCAAGGCTCGCGCGCCAAGCCTTATACGGTCACTATTAAATTTAACACTTATTCCAAAAAGCAATGGGAACAAGTGGTTGAACTTTTAATCGAACAACCCATTTTCGCGGCCAGACTGTTGGGCAATGAAATGCCCGAAGAGATTGAATCAGTATTCGAAGAGGCGAAACTGCCCTTATTTCCTAAAAGGCAAAAGGACATGGAAACCGATTGCTCCTGTCCGGACTGGTCCAACCCCTGTAAACATATTGCCGCAGTTTTTTATTTAATGGCCGAGTCTTTCGATAATGACCCGTTTCTGCTTTTTAAATTGCGAGGTATGGAACGGGAAGACTTGCTGGCGGCCTTGCAAGAAGGAGGCGCGACAAAAGAATTAGCGGAAGAGCCACCCAAATTGGAGCCGGAGCCTCTCCCTCTAAAACATGACGATTTCTGGGGACAATCCATTGCTCAATCACCAATGGCCATGCCTCCCAGCCCCAACCTGCATGCCGCACTGCCGAAACGGCTGGGACCTCTCTCTTTGTGGCGTTCCGATAAGAACTTTGTTAATGAAATGGAGTCAATTTACGACAATGCGTCCAGTCAGGCCGAGATCTGGTTCGATAAACTGTCCGGCGTTTGACAGTGTTGTTTCTATGTGGCGCGACAGAAAAGATTTATACGGGGTTGACCTATTGAAGATAATAGGACCGCCTTTGTTTTATTAAGCATAATGCTATGGGTCTGATAACTGTTTTACCAAAACCAGGCCCTTTCCTCCCCTCGTCACCTTGCCTTGTAATTATTTTACCAGCAAATCACCTTTTTATAATCAATTTGTTGACAAACTGCTCAATTATAAATATATTGCCAACAGAATAATGATTTTACGAGGATGCCATGGAAATAAACGTTTTGGAATTTCGTCCGGCAGGATATACTTATTTGCTTGAAAACTTAGGGATAGCCGGGACGCCCCACTGGCATATCTCATTTGTATCGGCCACTGGAACCCACAGGTCTAAAGTTCAGGATGGTGCAATTGAAGACATATATCCAAGAAGGTATTGGCCCGGGGAAAAAGTCGGTGACCACCTTGAATTTGCGCTGAAATATGACGGCATCAATCTGGGCCTGTTAACTCGCATCTTCGAACATACCCACCAAGAACAGCTCACTGAGTACATCAAATCCAAGCCAACCGGAAAGTATGCTCGAAGGATCTGGTTTTTCTATGAATTCCTGACCGGTAAACAACTGCCTGTCGATGACATTACTTCTGGCAACTATGTCGATGCATTGGAGTCAAAGAAATATTACACTGTTGCGAACGGAGAGAAATCCCAGCGACATCGCATTGCCAACAACCTTCTTGGTCCCCGATCCTTCTGTCCAATCATTAGAAGAACAGAGAAACTTTCTAAATTGGATTCAGCTGATCTGCGCAAAAGATGTGAGGATATTGTTACTGCGTATCCTCCTGAGCTTCTTCGCCGGGCACTGAGCTATCTGTATAACAAAGAGACAAAGTCGTCCTTTGAAATTGAGCACATAAAGCCCAATGCCTCACGAACTGAAAAATTCATTACATCGCTGGAGCTTGCCGAAAAAGAGGACTTCTGCGAGAAGGACCGATTGATAGAGCTTCAGAACCGCATTGTTGACCCTCGATTCAAAGACAGCAACTATCGAGTTAGCCAGAATTATGTCGGGCAAACGGTAGCCTATCAGAAGGAGGTCATGCATTTTATCTGTCCGAAGCCTGATGACCTTCCAAACCTAATGTCTGGGCTGATTGAGTCCCACAAACGGATGAAAGAGGAAAAAGTATCTCCGGTCATTCATGCTGCGGCGATTGCATACGGTTTTGTTTTCCTGCACCCGTTTGAAGATGGAAACGGCCGAATCCATCGATTCCTGATACACAACATCCTTTCGTTACAGGAAATGGTCCCGTGTGGGCTCATGTTCCCTGTTTCCGCAGCCATGCTCAAGAATCCAGCGGATTACGATGCATCGCTGGAAGCCTTCTCTCGGCCGTTACTTCAACTAATTGATTATCGGCTGGATGAAATGGGGCAAATGACCGTCGAGAACGATACTGCTTGCTGGTATCAGTATATGGATATGACAGCTCAGGCAGAAGCTTTGTACGAGTTTGTAAACAAAACCATCGAGGAAGAACTTGTAGAGGAGCTCAGCTTTCTGGCCAACTATGACAATACCAAGAAGGCGATTCAGGACATTATTGACATGCCTGACCGCCTGATTGATCTGTTTATCCAGCTGTGCCTCCAGAACAACGGGAGCCTGTCCGCCAGAAAGAAATCTGCTCACTTTGATTTCTTGACCGACGAAGAACTCGCCGCAATGGAGCAGGCAGTCGAATTATAGCCATTTTCCCACTTTTAAATAAGATTAATGATAAGTGGGCTTATCATCATCCTTTTTTTTATTACCGTCTAAAACTTTAAAACGAGATCGTTTCCTTTTAAGCTGCCATTCGAGATATTTTGTATAAATTAAATTGGGGTCAAATATATTTCTGGGCCCTTTAAAATAGATATAGCCAAAAATAATCCCACCGAAATGAAATGCAGCATGCGGATTTGCCTTTGCCAAAAAAATCAAAAAGGTCATTAAGGCGGTGCCGTAACTGATATATTTTGCTTTTACTGGCAATACAAACATCAGCAATATCGTAGATTCGGGACTTAACAATCCAAAAATAACAATCATGGATAGTACGCTCGGCAACATGCCTAAAAACGGTGCATTAAAACCAGATACGCCGCTAAAGGCAAGCCCGCATAAAGCACCACCTAAAGCAGATAAGTAAAAAAGAATCAAAAACCGCCAATAGCCAAATGCTTTTTCAACCGGTGCGGCAAAAAAATAAAATACAAGGCAGTTAATCAGAAAGCTTATGGGCGACCGGGGATTGTGAATAAACGGATGGGTAACTATCTGCCAGATATGAAAACTCCCCTCTTTATAAGGGTAAAGCTGGAGAGCTTCAACGATTGGAATTTTCAACCAGTGCTCAAATAAAAGTTCTATAATATAGATTGCCCCATAAATAAGTAAGAGTCTCTTGCCGAGCAGTGTTAAATTTGATCCGAATCCGTAGGACATTCTAAACCGATCTGATTTCACTATAATATTCCTCTATCGAGTTGTGACATTTTCAATAATAATTTTTAAGCATTTCACTCGAATCCTTGACCTCTTGAATCCTCGAATCCTTCATTTAGATCAACTCTTTTGGAGATGATCCCCAATATTATCAAAGTCTACCCCATAGTTGCATAAACAACATGGCAAAGTATAGATAATGAGTTGTTATTATATACAATACCGTT
>QMMS01000226.1 GCA_003647375.1 Deltaproteobacteria bacterium | reverse complement strand
TATTCCCATTTGGGATGTTATTTTGTAATCAAAAACGAAATGCGGACTATGTTTGGCCTCAATTACCATTTGGACATAAAGGTAAACTGCTCCACCGGGATAATAGGGTCGGAATCGTTACTGAACTCCTTATACAAAGCGTTCACGTTAACCACGATTTTTTCCGAATCGTGGTACCCGGCGTATGGGCCTAAAGGGATATCCTTGGCTGCATCAAAGCTCTCCATACCTTTGTCGTATCTAATCTTGGCCTCATGGGTGTAATACTCCCAATATTTTTTGATCTCCAAGGCCCCTTGGCTATCGGTGACAGGACCGTGGCCAGGCACGATATACCTGGGATCGAGACTCAGAATAAGGTCGAGGGTCTTGATGAAATTGGCCACCGGCCCGGCCCACATTATCTGGTGGCCACCCACGATCATTATGTCGGCAACGAACACGGTTCCGGCATGGGGGGCATACACGATCAGGTCCCCGGTCGTATGACAAGGGCCGACCTCGATAAGTTCGACCTTTCTGGATCCGACCTCCAGTTCCAACCGCCCTTCAAATGTTCGAGTGGGTAAAGCTGCGGTGATATTATCATAGGAATATTTGCCGAAGCATTTAAGAAAGAACTGTCCCAAATCACCCAAGTCCGACGCGCCTTTCATGAGCCCGGCCATGGTCTCCGGGGTGAACCCGGCCATGGCTTCGGCGCAGGCTTTGGTGGCGATTATTTCACCTGCCCTGGCCGCTTCATTTCCAAACCAATGATCTCCGTTGTCATGGGTATTGACCAAAAAATCAATCGTTTCAGCTTCGGGCGCAACTGTACGCATTGCCGCCAGCATTTCATTGGTCAGATTTACATCGTAGAGCGTGTCGACCAACAGTGATTTGCCCTGATCGACAACCAAACCGGCATTGCTCAACCCCCAGGAGCCGTCCGGCTGAATATAGGCCCAGATCCCTTCCCCAAGTTTCACCAGTCCTTTTTTGAAATCAAAAACGCTCATACTCCCTCCTTTTAATTAGGACTTGTTGATATTGTCCTTATAAAGCCCCATTATCTTTCTGGCTTCGGCGGGTGTAGCCGGCTCCCGGCCCATGACCTGAGCGGCCTTAACCGCCACTTCCACCAGTTCGTAGTTTCCTTTGGCCAAGTCTCCATTCGGCATTTTTACATTGTCTTCAAGACCCACGCGCATGTGCCCACCCATCAAGCAGGACTGCATGATACAGGGAAATTCGTCCCGGCCAACCCCACAGGTGGTGAAGTTGGAATCCGGCGGTAGGGCATGGACCAGAGTGGCGAAAGCGTCCGGCCTGAATCTCTGGCCGCCGGCAACTCCCCAGACAAAGTTGTAATTGACCGGGTCGCTGAAAATACCCTGTTTGGAAATCAGAATAAAATTGTCAAGCCCACCGATGTCGTACACCTCCACTTCGGGCTTGACCTTGTTTTCTTCCATGGCTTTGCCGAAATCCTGAAGTATGGCAAAGGTGTTTTCAAAAATAAATTCCATCATTATTTGACCTGTTTTTCGATCCAGAATGCCGAAGTTCATGGTATTGGTGTTCAGGGATGCCATTTCCGGCTTAATTTCCACTATCTGAGTTATTCTCTCCTCCGGGGTCTTGCCTATGCCAACAGCCGAGGAAAGATTAATGATCAGTTCAGGGGTCTTTTCCTTTATGGCGTCATGGGCGGCCCGGATCAATTCCACTTCGTGCGTGGGCCAACCATCATCCTGACGGGCGTGAATATGAACCATAGCCGCCCCGGCCTGGTACGCATTGGCCGCTTCCTCGGCAAATTCGGCAGGCGAATAGGGCACCGCTGGATTGTTGTTCTTGAATGTTCCTGCTCCTGACAAAGCTGCGGTGATGATTACTTTCTCTTCCATATCTTCCCTCCTCTTAATGTTAATATTTTAAAAATATTGGAGATTTGTGATAATCTGGATTAATTATTCTTGGCTTACGATCTCGATTCAGATATGCCGACTTCAACCTTTTGCCTATGGCGATAGATAATAATAATGCCTGAGGTCACGTAAGCAAAAAAGATGTATATCATCGAAGGATAGGCAAATAGCACATTCTTGAGCAAAGTCATCGCAATGACTAATCCCAGAGAAACATTTTGAAATCCAACTTCAATGGCCAGGGTAATTTTCTGTTTAAAACTAAAAGCGAATAGTGTTGCCAGTAAAAATCCCAAAGCCATGGTAACTACATTAAATGTGATCGCAAAAGGCCCTACGGATCCTAACGCGATTTTGAAAGTGGTAAATTCTTTGGCGACCACACCCGTCATCAATAACAACAAAAATACAACTGAAATAATCTTGACCGGTTTTTCCATACGGTTAGCGAAACCTTCCCATTTAACACGGATAACCATACCAATACATACAGGCAGAATTGTAAGCAGGAATATTTGAAGCATGGTTTTTCCTATAGGCAACGTAAAGGCGACGGCCTCGCCACCGACTCTGGCTAAAGAAAAGTTTACGATTTGAGGAATAGTAAATACGGTGATAAAACTGGTTATCGCGGTTAAAAGCACCGATAACGCCAGATCGCCGTTTGCCAAGTTGGTGGCGACATTGGAGGTTGCGGCCCCCGGACAGGCAGCGAGCAGCATAAAGCCAACGGCAAATTCCCAGCGTAAGTCAAAAACAGCTAATAATAAGTAGGCTGTTATCGGCAAGAAAACAAGCTGAGCAATTAATCCGACAAACACCACTTTAGGAGCAATGAAGAGAGTTTTAAAATTTTTAAGAGTCAATGATAAGCCCATGCTCATCATAATAAATGCGAGTATTAGCGGGAAAGCAAACTGATATATGTTATCCATTATATGTTCCTATGATTCAGTTTTAACCCATTTGTATTCTTTTCCCATATTAAGATCTCAAGATCTTCTAGCGGATAGGCCATACATGGGTGAATATAATCAAATGCCCGGTCGGATTTTCTCAATTTGACATTGTTGTGGTGAAAGACTTTTCCTGAAATCAGCTTGGTCCGGCACAGGCTGCACTCACCCGATCTGCAGGAAGCGGTTACAACGATACCGGCCCTCTCCAGAGAGTTCATTAAGGGTTCCCCTGCTTTTGCCTTGATGGTCGTATTGCCCTTAATTTTAACATCAAAACTGTCATCGAGGCTCACATATTCAGGCCAGCCGGGCTGTGATTTGATATCCGCAGGCGGACCGAATACCTCCGCACGGATCTGTCGTCCTGGAATGCCCAGTTTTTCCAATTCCGCCAGAACAAAAGTGTACATGGCTTCCGGCCCGCAGACATAAAACATTTTATCATCATGGTTTTCCACCAGTTCTTTTATCAATTCGGCAGAAATAAATCCGGTTAAGCCCTTGTAGCCATTGGCGGGTTCGGAAATAGCCGTATGGACGGTCAGGTTTTTATGGCGGGCGGACCGTTTTTCTATTTCACCTTTGAAAATGATGTCATTAATAATTCGATTTCCATAGATCAGATGAATCCGCCGGTTAAGATCGCAGTCTGTTATTTCCCTGATCATGCTCATAAAAGGAGTAATGCCGCTGCCACCGGCCAAAAAAACCAAGTCTTCTCCGTGAAAAATCGGATTATGGTAAAACTGCCCCGACGGCGATGTGCTCTGAAAAATATCACCCACTTTTACCTCGTCCAAAAGATAGGTGGAGACAAATCCGTCTGCCACTCGACGTACGGTGATGTCGTAGTATCCCGTTTGGTTGGGCGGTGAGGAGATACTATACGGACGGCTCGTCCTTACGCCGTTTATGTCGACAAAAAGATTAATATACTGACCGGCCTGAAACGGCGGCAGATACCGGTCCTGAGAGACAAGTCGGACGGTAGTGGTGGAGCGGGTCTCCTCCCGGATCTCTGATACCCGCAGATTCAGGACCTTGGGGTGCAGCCGGTTGATGACCTGGGTGACGTGCCCGCGCTCAGCCGCCCGGTCGATGGCATATTTCCGTAAAATCTCAATCTCTTGTTGTATCTCAGTGTACCCTTCAATCTGGGATTGGATCTTCCTTTTGCTCATAATCAGTACCTCAACCTTTCATCGTTTTGACGATTGCTCTGGCTGTCGAATGGCCCGACATCAGTGTCGGTTGGAAGCCACCCCCACCTGACCAGGCGCCAACATGAAAGAGCCCGTTAATAGGTGATTTACGTTCCATGAAAAGGTCGGTATCCTTGGCATACTGATCAAAACCATAGGCAGCCCCTCCAGGATGCCCCAGATAGCGCATGTGGGTTAGTGGTGTACCGACGTCAATCTCCTCGATATGATTTCTTATGTCCGGAAAAACTTGAGTTAACAGAGCCAGCATTTTTTCAGCATAATCATTTTTAGTTTCAAAATATTGCATAGGTGAAACTTTCAACCATGGCTCCGCATAAGACAGGGCGACCACGGAAGCCTGACAGGTGCCTTTGGGAGAAAATTCCGGATCGTCAACATCGTAACAGGTAAACAATGCATATTCGGGAGCGTTGAGCGTTTTCGCTGTCATATAAGTATGGTCGGCATCCGTATTGGTAGCAATGAAATTGGTTGTGTGATCAATACCCATATCCTGGGGCTCACAATCAAATCCGATGAAAAGGGACACAAAGGATGTGCCCACTGTCCTGGCGCCAAGCTCACGTAATCGCCGCTCAGGAACATGCTGCGGACCGATTAAATCGACGTATGTTGTTACTGTTCCGGCATTGGAAACAACCCGGTTCGTTGTAATTTCATCCCCATCCTCGGTGATCACCCCCGTGACATTGCCTTCAGATACTTTGATCTTCTTTGCACCGCAGTTAAAGCGAACTTCACCACCGGCATCCAGATAAGTGTTGAGTAAGGTATTGGAAAGTGCCTGGGAGCCACCCTTGAGGTGCCAGGGTTTAAATTCGATATAGGCCCACAGCAAGATCGCGAACTCGCCAAAGGGAAGCTTTGAAGGCGGTAATCCCAGATAAGACCAATAGATTCCAACCGTGGTCTGCAACTGAGGATCCTGAAAAAACTCATCAAACACTTCCTGGGTTGTTTTTAATGTGTACTTGAAATAGTGGGGATATTTATCCTTTGACGCTTCCGAATCACGCATTATCATCACGCTGACCCACTGCATACAGTATTCATAAAGCAGGTCAAAGAAGCGATCGATATTTAGGGCTTCTTTTGGAAATCGTTCTTTTAATGCAGTGATGGCTACTGTGCGATCGGCTTTCAGGCTGATGTCCAGGCTTTGCGGCATGACAACCCGATAAAGGTTTTCCATGCGAACAAAGTCAAGTTTGTCCATAACGCCGAGCTCTCCCAAAGTGCTTCGGAGAGGACCGGGAAATTCTTCCGTGCCCAAGCCGCTCAACTGGTGCAGGGCCACCTCAAACTCAAAACGGCCCCGAACAAAACTGGTAGCACAGCCTCCCGGAATATTGTGTTGCTCTAGGAGAAGCGTTTTTAAACCGGCTCTGGCCAGGCCCAGTGACGCGGTTAGCCCCCCGTTGCCCGCACCTACAATAATTGCATCATAGTCTGCCATATGTTCACTCCTGTTAATGTTTTTATCCTGTTGTGATGATTACCGCTGATCAGAAGGGAATTTGGTATTGGACATTTATATAATAGCAGTTTGAATCTCTTCATTCTTCTTTCTATTTATTGATCCTCGTCGCCGACAACTAAGGGCTTTGGATAACACCTGCAAAGAGTTTTCACTTTTAATGATTAGCGCAGACTATAGGGTAACCAAGTTGCGAGGGCCGGAAAAACTGATATAAGCGCGACAATGAAAAGGAGGGTTCCAATAAATGGTATTACACCTCTATAAATGACACTTATAGGAACTTGTGTCACCCCCTTCATGATAAATAGATTGATGCCAAATGGGGGTGTAACAGTCGCAAGATCGTAAGCTAGCACCACAATAACCCCAAACCATAGTAAATCCCATTGCAAATTATGCGCTATAGGTAAGAAAATGGGAACGCAAATTAGAATTAAAGGTATTGCCGGCATGAAACAGCCTAAGATGAATAAAACCATTACAATGAGAAATAGAATTACCAACGGAGGCACACTAAGCATAGATATATTTTCTGCCAGAACATTAGGAAGCCTGCTTAAGGCGATGAAATAGCCAAACATCTTGGCACCACCTAAAATAGTAAATATCATGCCGCTAAGTCTAGCTACTTCACTCGCACTCTTCATGAGCGCCTTCAAATTGATTCTCCTCATTATTAACGCAATAATAATAGCAAAGGAACCGCCTAATGCCCCTCCTTCTGTCGGGGTAAAGAGACCGCCGAAAATTCCGAATATAACGAAAGTAAATATACCTAAAATGGGACCGGTTGCTCTTAGCGAACTAAATCGCTCCTTCCAGGTTGATATTTCTCCCCGGGCTCCTAACTTTGGATTAATCAGACACCTGAAATAAACGAGGGACATAAACGCTATTGCTGTGATAATGCCGGGAATTATGCCTGCAATGAAAAGATCGCCTATGGATTCTTCAGCAAGAATAGCGTAAATAATAAAGCCAAGGCTGGGTGGTATCAAAGTACCCAATGTTCCTGAACATGTGAGTGTCCCAATGGATAACACATCGTCATACTTGTGCTTTCTCATCTCAGGCAAAGCGATGGAAGTCATCGTAACAGATCCGGTAAGCGTATCCCCCGATACAGCGGAAAATCCTGCTATGGCGCCAACGCTGGCGATACATAATCCCCCTCTCATGTGGCCAAACCATCTATATGCTGTATGGAAAAGGTCCGCCCCAAATCCGCTATGCAAACAAACGAAACCCATTACGATAAAACTCGCAGCTGCTGCCCATGGATAATGAGCCACAGTTTGAAACCAGGCATGACCCATCATTTCAAAACCGGCGTCAAGACCTCTCATTGAAGATATAAATAGAAAACCGACCGCCATTAGGCCAAATCCAACAGGCATGCCGCTCAACAATAGAATCATCATAGCCACAAGACCGATTGCACCCTGTATCGGTAAATCCAGATCAAGAGATGTTATCATCACCATGGCAACCCCGATACAAATACTAACCAAAACAGGTAAAACGGTAATCGATAACTTGAGATCGACGTGTAAGCCTT